>NZ_JAVETM010000048.1:0-20458 GCF_034006065.1 Desulfobotulus sp.
CCCCTGGAGCTGCGCCTCCGGAATGTCCTTCACCGGGGAGATACCAACGGCGCAGGCGTGCTTCTCGAATCCTCCACCAGCCTTGCCGCCTGCCTTGAAGGCATCCGGAACCATCCCCTCTGGCAGACCCGCAGACAATGGCAAAGGGAAGCCCCGCCCTTTTGCATCCGGGGAACCGGCCTTGCCGCCGTCTTCAATGCCGCAGGGTACGGAGGCGGGGTGCGGGACGCGGCCATCGCCAAAATCGAGATGGACACCAAGGGGCTCTTCATTGTCCACAATGCCGTAACGGACATGGGACAGGGCAACAGCAGTGCCTTTTTGCAGATTGCAGGCCACATCCTCCGCCAGAGTGCCGAGGCCCTCAGCGTGCGCCAGCCCGATACCCGCAGCGCCTATCCTTCCGGTTCCTCCTCCGCAGGACGCACCACCTACACCTTCGGAAAAGCCCTCATCAGCGCCTGCGAAGAGCTGAAAAGCCGCCTCATCAACCGGGCGGGGCTCATCCTCTTTCTTCAAAATGATGAGGGGCTTGTGCTGGAACCGGGACGGGTACGGCATGAACCCTCCGGCCGCTCGGTTTCTTTAAAACAGCTCGCTTCTTTCATGAGCCTTGAGGAAAGGGTCTGCCTTGGTCAATTCATCGCACCGGTGTGCCGGGAGGTTCCGGATACGTCCAGGGGCTTTTTCATCGGCTTTCCCCATGTGATTTTCGGCTACGGTGCCCACCTTGCGCGGGTGGAAGTGGACACCCTCACCGGCAGGGTGCAGGTGAAAGACTACCTCGCCCTCACCGACGGCGGGGCCGTACTCAATCCGTCCATGTTCGATCAGCAGGTGCAGGGCGGTGTGGCCCAGGGTATCGGCTATGCCCTGTACGAGGATTTCATTACGGAAAAAGGGGTTGTGAAGACCAAAGATTTTACCACCTATCTCATGCCGGGAAGCCTCGATCTGCCGGACATCCTCTCCCTTGCCCCGCCTGTGGAAGAAGAGGAAAGCGGGCCCTTTGGCATGAAGGGCATCGGTGAGGTGGCCATGAACGGCCCTTTGCCCGCCATTGCCAATGCCTTGCGGGATGCGGGATGCAGACGCATCCACAAAGCGCCCATCCTGGCCGAAGCCGTGCTGGGGAGTCTGGAAAACCATTGAGGGCTGCAATCCACGACAGCCCCCTGAATTGATGCGCGTTTATGCACGTCTACACGCGCCTATACGCGCCTACACGCGGTTATGCACGCAGAGGAGAAAGGCACCGTGGAAAGCATTGAAACCCTGTGACACTGCCGTGCCGTATCATCACTCCCATAGATTCTGAAAGTTTCACATGAAAACAGAGGTGCCGCCCGCCTCAGCGATAAAGATCCGGAACAAAACAGACAAACACAAAAAAAGGAGAAACAACCATGAAATCCATTGCCTTCATTCTTTACACCCTCACCTGCCTTGCTCTGGGAAGCCTGCTTTTTCAGAATAACAGCACTGCCGCCGGATATTGTTCCCAGAAATACTACGATGTGTATGAGCTCGGAGCACCTGCCGGATACAAAGCCACTTTCGGAGTCTCCTTCAAGGAGGGCGTAACCAGAAACCATGTGATCATTGACTGGAAAAGCAATCAGAACTTTGTCGTGTATATCAAATGAAAGGGCCTGGCCGCTGTCTCTTAAAAAAAAGACCGGGAGCAATCCAGCGAGACCGCCCTTCCGGCAGACATACGCGATAAAAATCCTTTTCCCGGAGATCGTTCCATGTCAAAACCCCCTGAAAATTCCCCCATCTCCTTTTTTCTGAACGGCAGTCCCCTTTCCCTGTCCGTCGCGCCCGGACGCAGGGTGGTGGATCTTCTTCGGGAAAACCTTCAGCTCACAGGCACCAAGGAAGGCTGCGGAACCGGCGAGTGCGGGGCCTGCACGCTCCTTGTGGATGGCCTTCCCATGCTCTCCTGCCTCATGCTGGCCGCCCAGCTGGAAGGCCGCCGCATAGAAACCGTGGAAAGCCTTGAAAAAGATCCTGTGGGAGAAAAGCTCATCACCTCCTTTGAAGAAAAGGGAGCCGTGCAGTGTGGCTACTGCATTCCCGGCATGGAAATGACGGCTCTGGCCCTCCTGCGAAAGCATCCTGAAGCGAATCGGGAAGACATCCGCAAAGGCCTTTCGGGGAACCTCTGCCGGTGCACAGGGTATGTGAAAATCCTTGATGCCGTGGAAGATACGGCAAAAAACCTCACAGCCCCAGAGGAGATGCCATGAACCCCGTCCTCTTTCCCCGTACAGAGGAAATGCTCCTTTCCATGGCAAAGGCGTATCCCGAAGCCCGGTTCATGGCGGGCGGCACGGATCTTCTGGTGGCCCTGCGTCAGAAACAAAAAGCCCTGCCCCCCCTCATCGGCCTTGAACGCATGGAGGGCATGGGAGATATCCTAAGAGAAGGAGAGGAGATCTCCATCGGGGCCGCCTGCACCCTAAAGGAAGTGGCAAGCCATCCCCTGACCCGCCAGCATCTGCCCCTGCTCTGCCAGGGAGCCGATTCCGTGGGGGGACCTGCCCTCCGGAACATGGCCACCCTCGGGGGCAATCTCTGCACCGCATCTCCGGCAGGCGATACCCTGCCCGCCCTCTTCCTGCTGGAAGCCCGCCTGGATCTTCTTTCGGAAACGGGCCTGCGCACCCTTTCCATGGAAGCCTTCATCACAGGTCCAGGCCGCACGGCACTGTTACCCGGCGAGCTTCTGCACCGCATCCGGATTCCCATCCCCCAAAACGCCCCCATCCAGCACTTTGAGAAGGTGGGCAACCGCAACGCCATGGCCATAGCCGTGGCAAGCCTTGCTGCCCTGATCCGCATGGAACAGGGCCTTGTGGCGGAAGCCCGTCTGGCCTGGGGCAGCGTGGGGCCGAAGGTCATCCGCTCTTCCGAAGCCGAAGCCGCCCTCATGGGAAAACCCCTTCGGGAAGAAAGCCTCAAGGAAGCGGCCTTTTACGCCCAAAAAGCGGTGCAGCCCATCAGCGATATCCGGGCCAGTGCGGACTACAGAAAAAAGGTGAGCGCCAGTCTCCTGCAAAGGCTGATCCTCTACCGGGATTCTGACTGCGGGGGAAAGCGCTCATGACGGCCATGAAAATTCTCAGTGCCTGCATGGAAATCCTTAAAGATAAAGCCTCTGCCTGCCTTGTGGCCGTCATCTCCCATACGGGCTCTGTACCCGGCGATGAAAAGGCCCTCATGCTGGTGAAAGGGGATGGCAAAACCCAGGGCAGTGTGGGCGGCGGCGCACTGGAGATGGAGGCCATGGCCCAGGCAAGGAAAGTTATGGAAGAAGGACAAGCCCGCCACATGGAAGCCCGCCTGACACCGGAGATGGCAGGAATGCCCTGTGGCGGCAGTGCTTCCCTCCTCCTTCTTCCCCTGAAACAAGGGGCAGGTCCGGAGCTTTTTCTTCTTGAAAATCTTTTAAAGGATCTGGGGGAAAGGTGTTCCACGGGTTTTCAGGTTTCTTTTTCCCATGAAAGAGAAGAGGAAATGGAAAAGAGATCCAAAGCTTTTCCCTGCCGCATCCGCATACTGGAAGGCCCCGCCTTTTTCTTAAGGGAAGAAAGCCCGCCTTCATCGGTAAGTTTTTTCATCCGCCTTGAACCCCAGACCCGTCTCCTGATCTTCGGAGCCGGTCACATCGCCCAGGCCCTCTGCCCCATGGCCCTTGCCGCAGGCTTTGACCCCGGCATCTACGATGACCGCAACGACTACCTTGGGAGCATCTCCTTTCCTGAAAATGTTCCCGTCCACAGCATCGAAAGTTTTAAGGGCTGCATGGAGGGACTTTCCATTACCCCTTCCACCTGGATTCTCATTGCCACCTATGGCCACAACCATGACCACGTTGTGCTGGAGCAGGCCTTAAACACCCAAGCCCGCTACATCGGCATGGTGGGCAGCCGCCGCAAACGCGAAGCCCTTTTTGCAAAACTGCGGGCGGAAGGTTTCGGGGAAGAGGCCCTGTCCCGAGTACACTGCCCCGTGGGCCTTGCCATTGGGGCACAGACACCGGGGGAAATTGCCGTGAGCATTCTCGGGGAAATGATTGCCATTCGCAGGGGCATACCCATCGAAGTTCTCCGTCAGAATGACCAACGGGCATAGATCTGCTGCCCTTGAAAGAATGGCTGACAAAAACCCCGGAAAACCCGTAACCCATGGGCCGGGAAAACCGAATCTTCATAAAAACAGGATCCGCCTCAAAAGGGAGGCCCCCATGCAGCCGCAAATCCCACCCGATCAGAAAAAAACGCCCATGCCCCAAGTCCCGCAGGAGCCTGAGGCTTCCCTGCAGAACCGGCACGAGCTTTTCCTCCTTTTCCAGCAGGCTCCCGTACCCATGTCCTGCACCCTGCTCAGCCCGATAGAAAACCCCTTAAAACTTTCTGCAACCCCGCCTGGCACAATCTCTTCGGCCACACGTCGGAAAACATCCAAGAGCTTTTTTATGAAAAAGGTCTTTTCTGGAAAGACACCCAAGCCCAGACCCGTTTCATCCGGGCGGTGATGGCGGACGAAGGGGTATACCGAACCGAAGCCGTTTTTCTCTGCCTCGACGGCAGTCTACGCATTGCCGATGTTTCCGGCCGCATGAGCAAAGTAGGCGGAGAAAGCCTTCTTATCACAAGCTATCACGACCTGACGGCCCAACGAGAGCTGGATGCCGCCCGCCTTAACGCCGAAGCAGAACTCCTCGTATTCCGGGAAATGGTGGAAAGTGCCAACGACGCCATGCTGCTGGTGGAAGAAAGTCGCATTATTGCGTGCAATCCCGCAGCACTCCACCTTTACGGGCGCACACAGGAGGCGCTCATTGGCCAACACCCCGGCCTGCTGTCACCCAAAAGCCAGGAAAACGGCCATCCCTCCGTGGAAAAGGCCGACCGCATCATGGCTGAAGCCATGGCCGGTCGGCCCCAGCATTTCCTGTGGCAGCATGAGAAAGAAGATGGCACCCCTTTTATTGCTGAAATCACCATCAATCCGGCCAGAACCATCCGACTCCCCGATGGTTCCATGCGCAAGCGTTTTGTCACCGTACTCCGGGATATCACCCGCGCCCATCAGGCCAACCTCGCCCTCCAGGAGAGTGAAAAACGCTTCCGCCAACTCTTTGAGCTGGCACCCGTACCCCTCTGCCTCATTGCACCCGATGGCCGACTCCTGTCCATCAACAGTCGCTGGGTGGAGCTTCTGGGCTATACGCAGGAGGATGTACCCCACATTCGGGACTGGTGGAAACGCGCCTATCCGGACCCGACCTATCGTCAGAAGGTTCAGCATCTCTGGCAAAAGGGACTGGACGGCCTGAGGGAGACAGAATCAGGGTTCAATGCCATGGAGCTGAACATCTGCTGTAAAAACGGCGTTTATCGCACCCTTCTCTTTGGCGGGGCCATGGTAGGGCCGGATCTTATGATCAGCTTTTATGATGTGACGGAACAACGTAAGGCCCAAAACGCGCTGGAAAAACTCAATACGGAGTTGGAAATCCGTGTAGCGGAACGAACCCGGGACCTTGAGACCGCCATTGAAGATCTCAAGCGCACCCAGGATGAGCTGGTCCGCTCCGAAAAACTCGCCGGTCTGGGTGCCCTGGTGGCGGGTGTGGCACACGAACTCAATACCCCCATCGGCAATGCCGTCATGGTGGCCAGCACCCTCAGAACCCTGGGACGTGACTTTGATTCATCCGTGTCCAAGGGGTTGAAGCGTTCTGTTCTGGATCGCTTCATCATCCGCTTTCACGAGTCCAGCGAAGTGATCGAACGCAATCTCCAACGGGCTGCGGAGCTCATCGCAAGTTTCAAACAGGTGGCCGTGGACCAATCCAGCTACCAGCGCAGACCCTTTGAGCTTGCCGAGGTACTCCATGAATTGCGACTCACCCTGAGCCCCACCCTGCGTCGGAGCCATGTGTGCCTCAGTGAGGATGTCAGCCCCGGTCTTCGTATGGACAGCTATCCCGGCCCCCTCACCCAGGTGCTGATGAATGTGGTCAACAATGCGGTGGTCCATGGCTTTGAGGGACAAAATGGCGGTTTGGTGCACATCACAGGACGCGCCTCTTCCAGTACCCATGTACGCATTGAGGTCCGTGACAACGGTCGGGGTATTGCGCCCCAAAACCTCATGCGCATTTTTGATCCCTTCTTCACCACCCAGATGGGAAGGGGCGGGTCCGGACTGGGGCTGCACATCGTCTACTCCCTTGTGACAGAACTTCTGGGCGGAAGCGTGCACATGGAAAGCCAACCCGGCCAGGGAAGCACCCTGGTCCTGAATCTGCCCATTGATGCCCCCCGGACTCTGGCATCTCCGGCCAGGATCTGATACATTGTGACCTTCTTACAGCATGGCAGCCCTTTTCATCCGTAAATCCAGGAGGCGCCCATGAGCCATCCCGAACTTCCCCATACTGATGATGACATCCTCTTTCTTGAAGAGGATGAGATTCCATCCGCCTCCTCAGGCCTTCAGGCATCTCCCTGGAAAATCCTTGTGGTGGATGATGATACCGATGTGCACCAGGCCACGGAACTGGCCCTGCGGGATCTTCCCATTGAAGGCCGCCCCCTGACTCTGCTCCATGCCCACTCCGGAGGAGAAGCCATCGAGATTGTGGCGAATACCCCGGATCTGGCCGTAATCCTTCTGGATGTGGTCATGGAATCCGAAGATGCGGGCCTCCAGGTGGTACGTCATGTGCGGGAACGGATGCAGCGCAAGGATCTGCGCATCATTCTTCGCACAGGACAACCCGGTTACGCACCGGAAATGGACACCATCCGCAATTACGATATCAACGATTACAAAACCAAATCTGAACTGACCCAGGTGAGGCTTTTCACAAGTCTTACCACGGCTGTGCGGGCCTATCTCCAGATGCGCGCCCATGACGACATGCAACGCGGCCTTGAAATGGTGGTGAAGGCCAGCACGGAACTGAACAAACTCAATGGCATGCAGCGCTTTGCCGAAGGCGTGGTCGCCCAGCTCTGCGCCCTTCTTCAGATGGCACCCGAAGGTCTGATCTGCGCCCAGCAAGGCCTGGAAAACGGTCGGGAACCAGCGCGGGTGATTGCAGCAGCGGGCAGTTTCCGACATCTGGTGCATCAGCCCCTGGATCAGCTGGATCTTCCCTGGATCCAGAACGGCCTGGAGCGTTGTCTCACTGAGCGCCGCAACCTCTATGAACCTGGGCTCCTTTTGTATTTTGGCGCGGAAGCCGGACGCGGGGTGGCCGCTTTTGTGGATATCCGTCGCCCCTTAGAGGAGACGGAACAGCATCTTCTGGAAGTTTTCTGCGCCAGCATCGCCGTTGGATTTGAAAATGTCATTCTCTACGGAAGGCTGGTGGATCAGGCCTATCTGGATCCCATGCTGCGCATTCCCAACCTCAATCGTCTCCTTGAGGTGCTGGAGGATCCGGCCCTGGAAAAGGCCAGCACCACCTTGGCCATTCTGGATATTGATGATTTTTCCGCCATCAACGATACCCTGGGCCATGAGATGGGTGACGCCCTTCTCCACGCCATCTCCCGGAGACTGGGACGGGAGATGCCCCAAAGCCTCATCGCCCGGCTGGGCAGCGATATCTTCGCTCTGCTGGGCCCCTCCCATGAGGTGGCTCCCGCGCCCCTGCATCAGCTGTTCACAGAAAGCTTCGAGGCCTTTGGCCAGAGTGTGCGGATTTCCGCCACCATCGGGCTTGTGCAGCTCAGCCTCCATGAGGGCCCCGGTGCGCGGCTGCTCAAGGACGCCCACGTGGCCCTCAAGCAGGCCAAGGTGCGCCAACGGGGAGCGACCATGTATTTTTCCGAAGCCATGGGTCAGGACGCGAGAGAACGAATGCGACTCCTCATCCGTCTGCGGGAAGCCTTTGACACCCAGCATCTTTTCCTCGTTTATCAGCCCAAAATCCATCTGCACAACGGTGGGGTCAGCGGCGTAGAGGCCCTGCTCCGCTGGCGTACGGCGGATGGCGGCTTTGTGCCGCCGGATCGTTTCATCCCCCTTGCGGAACAGTCCGGACTCATGACCGCCCTCGGAACCTTTGTCCTGCGTACGGCCTGCCAGCAGCTTGCTCGTCTGACCGCAGCAGGCTACGGAAATCTGATCATGGCCATCAACATTTCCCAGGCCCAGCTCCGGGACCCGGACTTCATCCGCACCCTGAAGATCGCCATAGAAGACGCGAACGTTCCACCAACGCAAATTGAACTGGAAATCACCGAATCCATGGCTGCCGACGACCTGCCTCATATTCAGACCCTGCTCAACGCCATCCAGGACTTAGGCTTCAAGGTCGCCATTGATGATTTTGGAACGGGTTTTTCCTCCTTAAGCGTTCTGCGCCACCTGCATACCCAGCGGCTTAAGATCGATCGCAGTTTCATCCACGAAATTCTGGAAGATGACAGCATCGCCCGCATGGTCATCGGGCTGGGACACAGTCTTGGCATGGGCATCACCGCCGAAGGCGTGGAAACCGAGGCCCAGTGCAAGGCACTTGTGGCCCTGGGTTGTGATGAGGGACAAGGCTGGCTTTTCGCCCGCCCCATGGAAGAAGAAGGTCTCCTCACATGGCTTGCCCAGCGCAAAAGCCTGCCCTGTGCATAAAAAGAATGTCTCTGCCCTTATTCTCGCCGCAGGAAAATCCAGCCGCATGGGTAAAGACAAGGCAGGGCTTCCCTTCGGAAAGCACACCGTGGTGGAACATCTCATTACCCTGTACAAAGGGGCAGGTATTCATGCCATCACCGTGATCAGCGGAGACAATACCCCTGCCTTGAAGGCGCTGGGCTTTCAAGCCCGCATCCTGCCCAATCCCGCACCGGAAAGGGGCATGTTTTCTTCGGTGCAGAGGGGCCTTGCCGCCCTTTCTCCGGAAACGCAGGCCTTTTTTGTCCATCCCGTGGATATTCCCCTGGTGTCCTGCCCCACCCTGCTCACGCTGATGCATGCCATGGAAACCCATCCCCACAAAAACGCCTTCATCCCCGTTTTTCAGGAAGAAGGGGGGCATCCGCCCCTTCTCCGTGCGAAACTCATCCCCAGCCTTCTTGCCTTTTCCGGAGAAGGCGGGCTCAGAAAATTTCTTGAAACAAGCGCTGCCCTTAAAATCCCCTGCCCGGATGCGGGTATTGTAAAGGATATGGATACGCCGGAAGCCTACCGGAGCCTCTGCTCCATGCAGAGACTTTCCGGCTCCCCCTGTCCGTCCTCCGGCAGATCCGCCCATCCATCCCCCACTCCATGAAAGGAACAGACCATGGATCTTCAGATTCGTCTCATGCAGAAAGAAGATGCCCCCGGTGTTGTGGAACTGTACCGGGCCGTGTATGGCGACCATTATCCCGTTGCCAGTGTGTATGATGCCGAAGCGATTTTTGCGGCCCAGAAAGCCGGGGATTTCTTTCGGGCGCTGGCCCTTGTCAATGGCCGGGTGGTGGGGCAGACCGCAGCCTATCGTTCCGATTCTCCCAACCGACAGCTTTATGAAATCGGTCAGGGAATCGTACTCAAAGACTATCGCAACCGGGATCTTTTAAATAAAACCATGGACTGCCTGCATCAGCAAGTCTGTCCGGGAGCGGGTATTCATATGCTCTGGGGCGAGTCGGTCTGCAACCATGTTTTTGTACAGAAGGCCTGCCTCCGTCTTGGTCACGAATTTACCGGCATCGAAATCGATCTCATGCCAACGGAGGCCTACGAAAAGGAAAAAAGCAGCAAAGGAAGGGTTTCTACCATTCTCGGTTTCAAGGTGAAGGATAGCGAACGCCGCAGGGTGCATCTCCATCCCGCCTATGCCGACATCCTGCCCTCTTTCTACGAAGGCCTCACTCTTTCAAGGGATTTTGTTGCAGCATCCTCTCCCCTGACGGATACAGAAAGCAGACTCACGGAAAGCCTCTATGCAGGCGCAGGTGTGGCCCGTTTCACTGTCTTCGAACTGGGTGGGGATTTTGAGGCTGTTCTCAAAGAAAAGGAAAACAAGGCTGTGGATCAGGGCTGCACCGTGATTCAGGTCTTTCTGGATCTCAGCAGGCCGGAGGTGGTTCCAGCCATAGACATTCTCCGCCATCAGGCCTATTTCCTTGGTGGTGCCCTGCCCTGCTGGTACGGAGACGACGGCATTCTCATGCAGAAACTTCTCCATGAACCCAATCTTTCCGGCATAAAGCTGTATGGAGAACGAGCGGAAAACATTCTGGCCACCCTCTTACAGGACAGGGAAGCCACCCGCAGGGACTGAGATCTCCCTTACTTTCATGGGGCCGCCAGCCGCCGTATGGACCAGATCCAGAGCATTCCCATGGCCGGAAGCAGGGCAAAAAGGGAAAAGAGACCGGCATAGGAAACGCCCGCTCCAAGGAGAAATCCTGCCAGAAGCGGCCCCATGAAAAACCCTCCGTCCATGGCAAAGAGCATGAGATTGCTGTTCATCCCTTTGAGATGCACAGGGGAGATGTCAAACATGAAGGCATTGAGCTGGGGCATGAGAAAACCGATGACCATGCCGTAAAAAAGGGCCAGCCCCAAAACCAGAACGGGCGCTGTGGAAAGGGAAAAAAAGCAGAGAGTAAAAGCCAGAAGACAGAGAAAAGAAAGCAGCATCCCGGCCCGGTTGATGCCGTCCATGAACTTTCCGCAAAAAATACGCACCCAAAGGGTGGCCGCCGTTGTCAGGGTGAAAAAAAGCCCCGGATTGGAAGCCCCCAGACGTAAAAGGTGATCTTTCATGTAAAAAAAGACCATGGTGGTTGCCGTAAAAACCAGAAAATTCACCCAGAGAAGGGAGAGAACGCCGGGATGCTTCAGGCCTGAAACCAACTCCTGAAATCCCGGCTTTTTCATGGCTTCAGCGGGCAGACTCACCCATCGTTTCTTCAGGCAGGAAGAGAGGGGAAGCAGAAGCAGGAGGGCTGCGAGAAAAAGGGGGGCACCCAGCACGTAAATTTTCACCTCACTTTGCGCCCAGGGCAGAAGCCTTTCCATGAGAGGCGGCAAAATGGCGTAGGGCAGAAGGGTCATGACCGTAAACACCCCAAAACCCTGACCGCTTCTTTTTTTGGGGATCAACAGCACCAGCACATGGATCACTGCGGAAACCAGAAGCACAAACCCCAGACCATGGCAGATTCTCACCAGAACCAGATGGCGGATATCCTGAGCAAGGGAGTATCCCCCAAGGGAGAGGGCCAGAATGAGAAGCCCCAGTCCCATAATTCTGATGCCGTTACGGGGAGAAATGAAGGTGCTGACAAGGGGCCTCAGGGCAAAAGCCGTAAAGGGCTCCAGACTGATCAGTACCCCGCGCCAGACCGCAGGCACGCCCGCATGTTCCAGATAGGCATTGAAGCCGTAAAACATGGAGATGTTACAAAAGGCGAGAAAGGCGATCAGGCTTAAAATAATAAACTCAAAGGAGAAAAGGGTATCCTCAGACGTTTTTTCCAAAGAAAGGGGGGTCATGGCAGGCACCTTCTAAAAGAAGAAACCCCAGCTCACCTGCCCATGGCGACAATCCGGGAGAAAAACAGGGAGCAGAAAACGGGCTTGTGGGATCATACCGAAAAAAAAGACGGGGGCAAAGCCTCAAAGCTGTCCGGGAAAGCCTCCCTTCCGGAGGGCCGCTTTCCTCCATTCTTCTTTGCTCTTATGGTGCCCCCAAAACGCACCATTGCTGTATGGGGTGCCTGCCCCCCCACCTGCTCCACCCCGGCCGGAATACCGACCGGGGTGTTTCCCAGCCTTACAAGGCCTCCCTCAAGCTTCCGCCTTCGGCCCGTTTTCTGGGAAAGGCCAGATAGGGCGCAAGGTCCTGGTTCCTGAGACCGCCGGTACCGTCATAGGTGATGGACACTACGGGCACCCCGGTTTTTTCCTCAATACGGGCTGCCATGGCCTCCGTCACAAGGGAAGCGCAACAAAAGGCCGGACTCACCTGGACAAAAAGCCCGAGATCCCGATGATGCTTGTGCAGATAAAACACCTTCAGCAGGTTATCCATGGACTCCCCATTGTTTTCAATGGAAACGCCATAATCCCCAAGAATTTTTTCCGGAGAGGCATCAAATTCAGGCCTCGTTTCTTCCAGAAGTGGCTCAAAATGACGGTAGTACATCCACTCCAGCCGGGAAAGGGCTGCAAGGAGCGGCTTGTAGGAAAGCAGGTTTCTGTATTTACCCTCATTGAACCATTTACGGAAATAAACCTCCGCTGTCATCCGTGCATAATCGCTGTAGGGCGTTGTGATCACCTCACCGCCGTGGGCCTCGATGAAACGCACCAGATCCTGGTTCATCACATCATTGTCCCGGACATAAATATCCCCGAAAATGGCCACCTTCACCCTTTCGACCCTGTCCCTCGGAATGGCGGAAAACATGGCCACCACCTCCCTTGCCGCTTCTTCCTTGTTCTTGGCACCAGTGAAAGCGGCCTCCATCACTTCCATGGCCTTTTCCAGCACCGCATCCGTCATGCCCGGAACCTTTTCGCCCGGCCGGATCTTACACACCAGCCTGCGCAGAAGTCCGCCGAAGAAATAGGCCAGATAGGCGTTAAAGGCCGAACGCATGGAAAACTCGATAAAGGAGAGATCCCCCACATAGACCCCAGCCTCGGCGTAGTCCTTTCCATAACGCGCCAGAAGGCTTTTGATGTGGTGGGGATAAAGCTTGATGTTGCAGGCAATATCTGAGGCCATCATCCAGAGCAGGGTGTCAGCGGGCTTCAGCCCATGGCGGTCGATGGTTTCCACATAGGCTTCGGCGATGGCATTCACGGGAATGCATTGCCCCGTATTGAACCGCAGACTGCGCCGAATGGAGGCCTCACTTTCCTCCATCACAATCACCCGCACCCCTTCCCGACGGAGATTGGCGGCCAGAAGGCGGCAGGTGATGGTATCCCAGTTGGGGAGCACCAGGGTTTTTCCCTGAAAACTGGTAGCAAGGTCAGGATTCACCCCGCTCATATCCGGAGAAGCCATGGCCCCCCTGTCGCCCGCGTGGTGGTTGCGGAAAGCCCGGATGGCCGCCTCAATACGGGTCTCATAGCCCACGCTGGAATCGTGTTCATCCAGCTCCAGCACCAGATAAGGCTTGTCCCAGGCTTCCAGCAGGGTTTTGGCATAATCCAGAATAAAGCTGTCCGGCGCACACTTGAAAGCCGTTACAAAGACAGGATAAAGCCCCGGTGTTTTTGCCGCTGCCTCGACAGTGGAAAGAATGCGGGCCGCATATCGCCAGTGAACGGTTTCCAGAAGGGGCCGGATGGCCGTATCCGCTTCAGGACCATGGGCCAGCATATCCTGAAAATAGGGGCGGACGCCGAGAGACTCAAAAATTTCCGGAATCCCCTTGTTGGCCCATGAGGGCAGGACATTATAGGGACGTCCCAGAAGCAGCACACGGACATCGTCCCCCTGCTTTGCTTTTTCGCCGATTTCCTGGAGCTTCTTACGTGTTTCCTCCTGAAAGCGGGTGGCCACATCCCAGGCCCTGGAAACCTCCAGAAAACCGATATCCCTGCGACTGATCCGCCGCAGCATCCGGTAAAGATCCATTTTGGTGTGCAGATCCGGATAAAGATAACGCACCGTGGGCCGTAAAACCCGCTCCGGATCCAGAGAGGAAGTGAGGGCAGGCACAAACTGGGTATAATAGCAGTACTGCCGACGGGCCGTACGATCCGAACGTTTTTCCTCAAAATAGAAAGGAAGGAAAACGTAGTCCGCCTCCTTTAAAAGCCAGTCCACATGACCATGCATCACGGACATGGGTGCACAGAACTCCGCTCCGCTCAGAAGCTTACCCCTGCGAAGGCCATCGGCCCAGGCCTCACTGCTTTTCACAGGAAAGCCCAGGCGATCAAAAAAGGTCTTCCAGAACCCCAGGTCCTCATAGAGATGCAGGGCCGCAGGAATCCCGATGGTTACCTCGTCTGCCACCGTGACCGAAGCGGTGAAGGAAAGGGCCTTCTGCCTTGCCTTTTTTAAGGAAAAACCCGCTTTATTACGATTCACAAATCCCTTAGTTTCATAATCCCTGCCGCAGAGGAAGCCATAGGCCACCTTCGCACCCGCCACTTCAGCCACGGTGAGCTTGCAGTGATTGGTGCAGAGGGTGCAGACCTCGTTTGAAATGGGAATGGGGCTTTTATAAATATCGATTCCCCGGAAATGGCTGATCTCCGGAAGGGTTTCCGCCAGGGCCAGGGCAGCCCCCAGGGCACCGGTGAGGTGACAGTATCGGGACACGAGTATGGGTTTTTGCAGACGCTGTTCAAAGGCCGCCACAAGGGAACGGTTCCGGGCTGTGGCTCCCTGGAAAAAAACCACCTCGCCGATGCGGCTTTCCGTGGCCACCTTGAGAAGGTAATTTTCCCGCACCGCATGCAGGGCGCTGGCCAGAACCTCTTCCACGGAACACCCTTCGGCCAGATAGTGGTTGAGATCCCTCTCCATGAAAACCGTACACCGGTCACTGGAAAGGGGAGCTGCCACACCGTCTGTGAGGCGGGCATAATCGGAAATGGCAACGCTCAGCTTCTGGGCCTGTTCCTCGATGAAACTGCCCGTACCTGCAGCACAGACATTGTTCATCACAGAGCTGGTCACCCGCCCATCCTTCAGGGTGGTGAACTTGGCGTCCTGACCGCCGATCTCAATGATGGTGTCCACACGGGGATCCAGAGAACAGGCGGCCCGTGCATGGGCCGTGATTTCATCCAGCACCAGATCTGCGCCTATAATTCCGCCCACAAATTTTCTGCCGGAACCCGTGGTGGCGCAGCCCCGGATGGGGATATCAAGACCCGTCTCCCGTCTTACCCCGTCTAAGGCTTCCAGGATGGCACAAATGGCAGCCAGAGGCCTGCCCTGGGTCCGGGTATAAAACCCGGCAGCCACCTCCCCTTCCGGACCGATCAGGATGGCCTTGGTACTGGTGGAACCAATATCCACCCCAAGAATCCGGGGCTCATCACCCATATTTTCCGGAAGAATATAAAGCTCTACCTCCACGTCCGGTCCTTCGCTCTGTTCCGGATGGAAAAGATGGGAACGCACCCCTCCGAACTCCGGCCATGGAGAAAGGGCAAGGGTTAAGGGCGGATAATGGGTGGCGGAACGGGTTTTTTCCTTTCTGGACTGAACGACAAGGGGCCATGCACACGGATTTTCCAAAAAAAGACCCAGGCTGTGATGGTGCAGGGCCGCCCCCAGGGCTCCGAAAAGGTGGGCCAGGGGATCGGTTTCCAGCTTTTCACCCACCAAGGCCTCAATGTGTCGCAATACGGCAGCGTTCCTTGCAACCCCGCCCACCATGATCACAGGCCCGGCCCACAGACTGTCGGACAAAACGGTATCCACCACATTGCGTGCCAGGCCATGACAGAGACCATCGCAGATGGCCGCATGGGAATAGCCTTCCTGTTGGGCATGGATGAGATCGGTTTTGGCGAAAACGGCGCAACGGGAAGCAATTTTCGGGGGCTCGCCTCCGTGGGTGTTCGCCGTACGGGCAAGATCAGCCGCATCTTTAAGCCCAAGACGCCCCGCCTGCTGATCGAGAAAGCTGCCCGTACCCGCAGCACAGGAGGTGTTGCCCCGGAAGCTCTGATAAGCCCCTTCACCGTCAAAACGGATGAGACCGAATTTCTCCCCACCCACCACCAGAGCGGATCGGGCCTGGGCATGCCTTTGCCGCAGGGCGGCGATGAGGGCCACCTTGTCATCGTAATGGGCATCGGCTTTAAAATATCCCTCAGCTCTGCCAGTGGTGACCACGGCTGCGGGCGCGTCCTTTTCAAAATCCTGCAAAAGCTTTGTGAGCGTTCCGGCAATGTCGCCATGGTGGAAGGCATAGGCTGTCCGCCCCACCTTCCCGGTATTGTCCACAAGGGCCATACCGATGGCGACAGACCCTGTGTCCACGCCAAGTATCCAGGATTTTTTAATCTGCATCGGAAAAAACCTCCTTCAAAGGAACATACTGCGCGAGGGGCAAATACAGGAAAAACGCTTGCCATTTCTTACAATGTCTTTTCTGGTCCGCTGTAATGCCTGCGGGCTTGCTTCCTACCCTCTGGGAGATGCCGCAGCATGGATTTTAAAATGAAACTTCTGTCAAAAAATAAGAAAAGGCGGGTAATCTTCAAGAAGGCGAGAAAACAGCAAGCTTGTTATCCGGTATCATCGGAACCCCGGAGGTGCAAGGGTGGGGAAGGTTTTTTAAAAAAAACAGTATTTCCCACCAGAAAATCACCTCTCTTTGCAAAACCGCGACATCCATGAAATTGACAAATCCCCGCCCCTCTTCTATGCTGTTTTGAAACCTTGTTCGCAATCCATATCCACCCCTGACCAGACGGGTTCTCTTGATGTCACTTCATCAGAAATTCCTGCAACTTCCCATCCGCAACCGCATGCTGGTCAGTTACCTGACACTCTTTATCCTCGCCCTTTCCCTCGCGGGACTGGGTGCCAACTTCCTCCTGCGTTTCACCATTGAGCGTCACATGCGCACGGAGTTTGAAAACACAACCCGAACCATTCATAACCTTGTCCGCACCGCAGCGGATGTTTCCATCCGCAACCATCTGCGCTCCGTGGTGGAAACCAACCTGAAAACCCTCCATGCCCTGCACAACCAGGTACTTTCTG
The DNA here is from genome assembly GCF_034006065.1 of Desulfobotulus sp. NCBI lineage: Bacteria > Pseudomonadati > Thermodesulfobacteriota > Desulfobacteria > Desulfobacterales > Desulfobacteraceae > Desulfobotulus > Desulfobotulus sp. The sequence goes on from NZ_JAVETM010000048.1 coordinate 16,715, forward strand.
GTATTCTTTCCAAAGAAGAGGCCCAGGAACGGGCCAAGGCCTTCTTCCGCATTCAGCCCATCGGCCATACGGGTTACATTTATGTTCTGGACAGCCAGGGGGCTCTCCAGCATCACATGGATCCCACCCTTGTGGGCGAAAACATGAGTCACTTTGATTTTGTGCGCGATCAGACCAAAACCCGGGACGGATATATTGAATACGAATGGAAAAACCCAGGCGAAGAAAAAACACGCCCCAAAGCCCTGCACATGGGCTACTTTGAACCCTGGGACTGGATTGTTTCCGCTTCATCCTACAGGGAGGAATTCCGGGATCTTCTGCGCATCGAGGATTTCCGTCACGCCATTCACGATCTAAAATTCGGAGACAGCGGCTACGCCCTGCTCCTTGACACCAAAGGCGAACTCCTCATCCACCCCTTCATCCAACCCCAGAATATCGGAGAATGGCTGGATACCGAAGGTAAACCCATTATCCGGAAAATCATCCAGGCCAATCAAACCATACACCACTATCGCTGGCAGAACCCTGCGGATCCTGCTCCCAGGGAAAAAGTGGTGCTTTCCATCCGCATTCCGGAGCTGGACTTCGTGGTGGCTGCCACTGGCTATATGGAAGAGTTCAATGCGCCACTTCGCAATCTGGGGCAAACCCTGGCCCTGGGCTTTTTTCTCTATATCCTCATTCTGGTTCCCCTTACCGCCTGGCTGGGCCGCTCCATCACCCGGCCCATCGAGAACCTGACCCGCACCATGAAAGAAGCGGAAAAAGGTGATTTTTCCCTGCGTGTACACACCCGCACGGGCGGAGAACCCGGCGAGCTGGCTCATTATTTCAATCGTTTCATGGACCATATCCAGAACCATCGTGACGCCCTGGAAAGGGAGATCGCCCAGCGCAGGAACTCTGAGGAAAAAGCCCGACTCCTGGCCCGTTTTCCCGATGAAAATCCCCATCCCGTACTGCGTATCCGCCAGGATTTTGTCCTGGACTACATGAATAAGGCCGCCATGGAACAACTGACGGAATGGCGCCTGGTCGAGGGCGAGGAAATCCCCCCTCTCTGGCAGCAGGTCGTCACAGACTGCGCCCGGCACAACAGCCCCCGCTCTGTGGAGGTGGAGGCCTCTGACCGGACTTTCTTGTTTACCGCCTGTCCCATTGACGACAAAAAGGCATGGTACCTGTACGGGCATGAAATCACAGAAAAAAAAGCATACGAGAAACTCTTGCTCCTGTCAGATACCGTATTTCAGAACACCATCGAAGGCATCTGTATCACAAACGCAGAAGGCCTCATTGATCGTGTGAACCCGGCCTTTTCTTTCATCACGGGCTACAGCCCCGAAGACGCCATGGGCCAGAATCCGCGCATCCTCAAATCCGACCTGCATACGCCTGAATTTTATAAAGAAATGTGGGATTCTCTCATCCATCGGGGCGAGTGGAGTGGCGAAATATGGAACCGCAGAAAAAACGGAGAAACCTATCCCCAGTGGCTGGCCATCACGGCCGTACGCAATGAGATCGGGGAAACCGTCCGATACATTGGCGTCTTCCACGATATCAGCGAACTTAAAACCAGCAAGGAAGCCCTGCATTTTCAGACCTTTCACGATGCTCTCACAGGCCTTGGCAACCGGCGCATGCTCACAGACCGCCTGGAAAGAGCCCTCTCCCATGCCCGTTACCACAATGAAAAACTGGCTGTACTCTTCCTCGATCTGGACAACTTTAAAAATGTCAATGACTCCCTGGGGCACATCATCGGAGACCGGATTCTCAAGGAAATGGCCGCTCGCCTTGCCCGACATACCCGGGAAGATGAAACCCTGGCCCGTTTTGCAGGGGATAAATTTGTCCTGGTCCTGCCCCGCATTCAGACCTCCCAGGCCGCAGTCAGCGTGGCCAGCCGCCTGCAGGATCTGCTCAGTCGGCCCTTCAGCCTGGAAGACCGGGAATATTTTGCAACCTTGAGCATGGGGATGGCTTTTTTCCCGGATGATGGAAAGGATGAGGAAACCCTTCTCAAAAACGCGGAAACCGCCATGTACCGCGCCAAACAGGCCGGAAAAAACCGCATCTCCCTTTTTGCCCCTGCCATGAACGCCCAGGCCCTCCAACGCATGGACCTGGAAACCCGACTGCGCAAAGCCATGGAAAAACAAGAATTCCATCTGGTTTTCCAACCCAAGGTAGATCTCATCTCCGGAAAAATCATTGGTGCAGAAGCCCTTTTGCGCTGGCAGCCTGCGGACGGCCCTCCGGTCTCTCCGGTCAGCTTTATCCCCCTTGCCGAAGACACCGGGCTGATTCTTCCCATCGGCGCATGGGTTCTGGAAAAAGCTTTGGAAGAAGCTACCCTCTGGCAAAAGATGGGGTTTACCGATCTCTCCATCGCTGTGAATCTCTCGGCAAGCCAGTTCCAGCAAAAAGAACTCACCTCTCAGATTGATGTTCTCCTGAAAAAAACAGGGCTCCCTCCCCAACTCCTGGAGCTGGAGCTGACGGAAAGTGTCATTATGGGAGACGCCAGCGCAGCCATCGATACCCTCTGCCGTTTTTCCCAGATGGGCATCCGCTTTGCCGTGGATGATTTTGGCACAGGCTATTCTTCCTTAAGCTACCTGAAACGCTTCCCCATCCAGGTTCTTAAAATTGATAAATCCTTTATCCAGGAAATCCCCCATAACCGGGATGATGCTGCCATTGTTCTCTCCATTCTCTCCCTAGCCCACAGCCTCGGTCTCAAAGTAGTGGCCGAAGGCGTGGAAACCGAAGCCCAGCTTGCCTTCCTCCGCAGCCACAAATGCGACATGATCCAAGGCTATCTTTTCTCGCGTCCCCTGCCGCCGGACGCCTTCCGGGAACTCGTGTCCAAGAGGTCCAGTCTGCGCCCCCTCACAATCCTCTGACCTCCCTCCCTTCTGCATGAGCATTCTGTGCACACCTTAAAATTTTAATCTTTACAAATTCGACGCCTTCATACTAAGTTCCCTGTTTACGAATATGCTTCAGGAATCCTTAACCGGAAAACCCGGTATTTTCATAAGGTTTCCCATTCGGACAAAGAAACGTTCCGTCCTCCCCTTCATGACAAGGCCAAGCCTGCCCACCGTGTGACCGGGCGAACCCCCGGCCGGTGGGCGCATCTGAAGGGAGTCAAAGGTCGGATGCCATGGTACAGAAAACGCATAACAGGTCTGTAAAAATACTAAAGGCCCGGTTTAACAAAGCAAAAGAGCAATCCTCAATCAAACCGGACCTGGACGGCGCTGATCCGCCGCTCCCCTGGACAGACCGTATCTTTTCCGCGCCATGCACCGCCCCGCTCTCCAGATTCACGGAACAAAAGCTCTGAACGGGAAACACCAACCAAAGGAAAAATTCCGATGTCGAAAAAAATGATGACCATCGACGGCAACACCGCCGCAGCCCACGTGGCCTATGCCTTCAGCGACATGGCCGCCATCTATCCCATCACCCCGTCCTCCCCCATTGGTGAGATTGCAGATGCCTGGGCTGCGGACGGACGTAAAAACCTTTTCGGTCAGCCCGTCACCGTGCGTCAAATGCAGTCCGAAGCCGGTGCCGCAGGCGCTGTGCATGGCGCTCTGGCCGCAGGGGCGCTCACCTCCACCTTCACGGCCTCCCAGGGGCTTTTGCTCATGATCCCCAACATGTACAAGATGGCAGGCGAGCTGCTTCCCGCCGTCTTCCATGTCACGGCCCGGGCCGTGG
>NZ_JAVETM010000049.1:0-20176 GCF_034006065.1 Desulfobotulus sp.
CCCCGTCATAGGAGAACCTGACGGTCTTTAGCGGTGAGGGGCCTGCATTTTCTCCAAAGTAGTGGATTTTTTCCAAACGCCCTGCATCGTCATAATCATAACGGGTGCGCTGGTTTTTGGGATCGATACGCTCCACAAGGCCGCCTGCGGCATCATAGGCGTAGCGAAGCTTCTGACCTCCGGGCCGGATTTCTTCTACCAAACGGTTGTTCAGGTCATAGACAAATCGGGTGGTCTGACCTTTGGCATCGGTGAGGCTTAGAAGATTGTCCCTTGCATCGTAGGTGTAGGAGGTGATGCCGCCTGCGGCGTCCTCCACCCGGAGAAGACGGCCAAGGGCATCATAATGATACTGGGTGCTGCGGCCTTCGGCGTCCGTGATTTTGGTGAGGTTGCCTGTGGCATCGTAAGCATAGGCCGTGTACAGGGCCTCGGTATCGCTGAGGATGTCCCGCTCTGCGGTTTTGCGGCCCCGCCTGTCGTAGCGGAACCCCCTTTCGAAGGTGGGGTATGTGATGCGGGAAGGTGCTGCAGCAGCCCCGTCAATACCGCAGGACCCGCAGCCCTGGGAACCATCATAGTCTAAGGCAGTCTCGTTCCCATTGCCGTCCAGAATGCTGACAAGGCGGCCTTCTTCGTCATAATCATAGAGAAGGGTGCGGTCTTCACCGTCCTTGACGGAAAGAAGACGGCCGTCAAAGCTATGGACAAGGTGAACCTCCTCCTCCCCCTTGATTACACGGGCCAAATGATCCCGGACATCCCATGCGTAGCGGATGGTGTTGCCAAGGGGGTCCTTGGCCTCAATAAGATTGCCTGCGGCATCAAAGGCATAGGTATGGACGCGGTCTGTGGGGTCCCGGACCTCCGTCAGCCTGGCGGCAGCATCATAGGCGTAGCGCCAGACCCTTCCCAAGGGATCGGTTCTGGTGAGCATATTGCCCGCAGCATCATAGGTGAACCCTGTGCTGTGGCCTTCGGCATCGCCCATGCGGATGACGTTGCCTGCGGCATCATACTCAAAACGGTTCTCCACCGAAGGCGTCAAGCCGTCGCCGGGGCGGTACAGCCTTACAAGATTGCCGTCTTCATCATAATCAAACTCCGTGATGCGTTCCAGTGCATGACCTGCGGCCTCCACACGCCGCACCATCCGGCCGGAGGCGTCATAATCATAGCGGGTGACCATGCCCTTCTCGTCCACCCTGCGGGTGAGGGTATGGAACACGGGATGATAGGTGAGTCGCAGCTCACTGCCATCTGGATGCACCACCCGGATGAGCTTGTCCCAGGGGTCATACTCCTTAATGGTTTTGTTGCCGTTCCCGTCGGTAAGGGTATAGGTTTGATCTTTTTTATTAAAGGTTCGGATGGTGCGGCCGTTGACATCTTCCTGTACGGCTTCCCCGTCGGAACGGGTCCACACCTCACGCACAAGACCAGAAGTGTTCCGGGTCAGGGAATAGAAAAGATTTTTTCTGCTGTCATAGCCGTATTCAAAAGAATATCCCTGCTCTTTTTCATCCATGACCGAAGTCACATGCCACTGGTTAGTTTTAAGGTCCTGCCCCCATGAAATGGTTTTGGTTCTGCCTTCCCCGTCGGTAACGGAACTTAAACGAAAACGGGGAGGTGGAGGACAGGGAGGAACAGGGGGCCTTCCCGCATCTCCTGTCTTACCGGAAGACCCCCCACCTCCATATCCAGCAAGGCCATGGAAAGGCAGGGAAGAATCCGGAGGCCATACACTTCCCAGCCCAGGGATGGCATTACTGGAACCATCCGTATAGGTATACAGGCTGTCCCTGCCCAGAACATCCCTGTAACGATGGAGCAGCACCGGATACTTGACAAGGTGGGCAGGGGGTGGTTGCGGTATGCACTTTCTGGATCCATCACCCATATTATTCTCAGGATTGCCCACCGCATAACTTTTTTCATATTCAATACTACGATCCACCAGATCCCGGATCACCACACGGCTGCGATGCTCTCCCCTTTCATGGCTGAACGTAAATACCTCTCTGCCATTGCGGTCTTTGATGGTTCTGACCTCACGACCGCTTTCATCATAGTAAAGCTTTGCAAGTATACCGCTGCGGTTACCCCAGGCCATGAGCCTGCCGGTCCAGCCATCAGAGAGAGGCCGTGTTCCCTGAAGGCAAAGGGAAGAGCCCGTGCACAGGGATGCCTGAACCGCTTCCTGAGAGGCTTTCGGCACAAACGCAAACTCTTCCCACTCCCCATAAATGTCTTCCCAGCGCCAGACACCACTACCCTTGTATTCAATCCAGTAATTGCCCTTCGCGGGTCTCAGGATGCGGCCTTCTGCCTGATCCGTATCTGCGCTTATTTCGGGCCTATAATATTGACCGTCCCGCTTGATGCTTCCCACCACAAGCGTTCTGCCATCCTCAAGGTTTACACGGATCCCACCCGCATCTGAACCTGCAGGACTCATCCCTTCCTGTTCTGCCTGAGGAACAGAAAAAATAAAGTCCAGCCTCTGTTCATGGCGCCAATGCCAGGACGCATCATAATAGGCCCTTTCAATGGCAAGGAACCCACCGGGAACCTTCACACGAAGATCCGTATGGCTGTCAGAAAAGGATCCTGTGTTCAAATTCACCTCAGATCCTGCGGGTACACAGGTTGCTGCCTCGCTCGCCTTTACGCACGAGGAGGTACTGCTACTGCTTCCACACCGATTATAAGGGCGATCCGGCGGTGGCGGTTCGCAGCCATCCTTTCCTTCTGCGACAATGGGAGTTCCTGAACCTCCCCAGCTTCCACCGCCATAACCACCACTGCTGCTGCCAGGTCCCCCCCACCACCAGTCACCACCGCCGCCGGAGGGCGTATCGCCACTGCCGCTCCTTCTCTTCACCGGCCTGCTGAAGCAATGGGGAACTTTCCCTGAATACGGACAGCCATTGGCCGCAACACCGCTGTAGTATGTATAGCCGCAAGTGCTGTAGCCCCCGCCGCCACCACCGCTTTCTACCTCATCGGCGGTATTCAGGCTGCGAAGGGCCACAAGGCGGTAGGGAATGAAGATGCGCTCTTTGGCTCCAAGGCTCTCCGGAGGCTCGGCAAGGAGCTGATACCGGATAAAGGCATCATCTTCTGGAAGGTTCATCCTGAGATTGTCCGCCCGGATGAGGCCGTGGTTGATGCAGCTGATCTCTCCTGTCATCACATCCCCTGCCTTCAGATCCGGCAGGGACACAGAGGTGGGATCACAGATCACCACAGGTGCTGGCACATGGGTCTCGTAGGTCAGGGTCAGGACAATGTCATACCTGTCCTCAATGGTGGTCTCCTGCACCCGCCACTCCACGGTGACAAAGTTATACTCCAGGAAAAGGGCCTCACTGGCCGTCACCCCGGCCCGGATCCAGAGCCTTCCGATTTTCTCCTGATGCCCGGGTGCTCTGACCCGGTATTTGTAGCTTCCTGCGGGAAGCTCTGTGAACAGGGCCTCGCCCAGGGTATCGCTCTTTTTTTCAAAATGGATGTTGAGGTTCTTTTCATTCTGAAGGGTAATGCTGGCCTCTCCAAGACCCTGTATGGGCCTGCCGTCTGCACTCAGGCTTCCTGTGTAGATGTTTTTGACCTTAAAGAGAGCATGTCCCCTGCCCTTGGCCGTAAGGGTAACAAAGACAGGGATTTCAAGGCTTTCGTGGTTGTCCGCATCCACGGCCACAATGAAGCTGTAAAGGCCTTCTTTGGCCCTTAGGGGCGGAGCAAGGGTAAGGGGCAGCTCAAGGCTTTCTCCCACACCCAGAACCGAAGGCCCTCCACTGCGGTTAAGGAGCACCCAGTCCGGCAAGGGCTTGCCACCTTCGGCCTTCAGGCTGAAGGTGAGGCCCTCCACATCGGCAAGGCCCTGATTTTTGAAGGTGAGCACCTCAGAAAGGCTTTCTCCGGGAACAAGGCCCGTTTCTTTATAATTGGGATAAAAAAGAAGGGGCTTTGCCTCGGTAAACGAGATGTCGAGATGCACAAAACCCAGGGGCTGAAGACCCGTCACCTCATCGCTCACAAGGCGCAGCACAAGGGAGCCGTGATCTGCGGCCCTGTTGTCGGAATGGATTTTTAAGGGGATACTCGCCTTTTTACCGCCTTCAAGCCGGGTAATGGCGGGGCCTGCGTCCCAGAACACCCCTTCTTCAAAGGCGTTGGCGGGCTGATCCCAGTCCTCCTTAACAAGCCTTAAGTTATTCACCACAAGCCCTTCAGCCACCTCAAGGGAGATGGGAAGGGTCTTTTCGTAATTTTTGGGAAGACTTAAACGAATGCGGGAAGGATGCAGCCCCACCCTTGCAATGATAAACTCCGCCTGCACGGGCCGATCCAGGATGTCCGGATGCAGGGCCGCCACCTGATAAACGCCGGACTCCTTTGCCGTGGGCCTGAAGGTGTAAGAAAATTCTCCGTCAGAACCGCTGACAAGGGCGATCTTTCTTTCAAAACCATTTTGCATGAGAACAAGGTTGAAGGGCGCGTGGGGAAGGCTCCTTCCATCTTCTTTCACAAAAACCCGACCCCTGATGCGCACATCCTGGCCATAGGCCACGGAAGGGCTTGCTTCAAGGATCTCTGCGGCATAATCGGTTTCTTTAAGGCCCACCTCCCTTGTGCCGGCAAAACCCCGGAGCACAAGGGGGGCTTTACTTTGAAAGCCGTGATAGATGCGATCAAACTCAAGCGTCAACACCGCCCGCTCCGGTGCAGCTCCAGGAACCGGGATCTCAACGGCAGCCGAGGTGAACACGGCCCCCGGTCCAAGACGCACAAGGCTTGTGCCATTGGCAAGGGTCTGAACGGCCTCCCCCGTAAACTGCATGAAGGGGATGCTGGCAAGGATATTACCGTCCCTATCTAAAAGGCTGAACCGGATATCCTCCGAAGGCTTGTTGCCAAAGTTTTTGGCCGTAACCAGCTCGATCTCCCCTTCGCCCGTATTCTCCAACACAAAGCTTACAAGGCCTGACCCTCCCCGGATCATCTCCTCGGAGCGCAGGATCAGGGCCAGCATGCCCTCCTGGACAAGGACCTCCCCTTCGGCCCCAATGCGCGCCCGAAGCCCAGGCTCGGGGCTCTGTTCCACATAAAAGGAAAGGGGTTCCCTGTCTTTTAATGCCCCATAGCCCGGCACCACCACCGCCACCCGCTGCCCTTCCCCTGCCTTCAGCCCAAAGGGCTCTGAGCCATGGTCGCGGTCATGGAGGCGCAGAGAAACGCGAAGCCCCTCAAGGTCCGTCTTTCCATGATTTTTGACATCAAAGAACAGGTGATTCATCACCCCGCGCCGCAAAGGAGGCCCTTCGGCAAGATTGATGGAAAGATGGGGCAGCAGAAGCTCCCTGGCAGGACTTGGTTCCCCATGCCTGTCCACGGCCACAAGGCGATAAGCCCGCTCCTCGCCGCCAAAGCCCGTATCTTCCATGCCGTAAACAGGGATGGGACTCTCCGTCACGGACACAAGGCTGCCGGGAGCTCCCATGGAAAGGAGAAAGCCTTCAAGGCGGCTGCCGCCGGGATGGGTCCAGGAAAGCTCGGGGTTTTTGCCCTGCCTGCGGCTTACAAGGAAATGATCCGCAGGCAGAAGATGCACGTTGAGATAAACGGAATTGGAGGGCAGAGACTCGTTGCCCGCAGCATCCATGCGGGTAAGCACATAGGCGTGCTCCGTGGGGGAGGGCCTGGAGTCAAGGGCCTTGTTGCCATTAAAACGGGCATCAAGGGGGGTCAATCCGTCAACGGAATGAATCTCCCCGGCATCGGAGCGGTAAAGCCTGTGGGTATAATCCTTGCCTTCGCCAGGCCCTTCCCAGCTTGCCTCAATACCCGGAGGAATCAGGCGTAAACGTAGATTTTCTGGTGCTGGGGGAAGGGTGACAAGGGCTTTTACGGAAGCGGATGCGGAGAAAACGCTTTCTGCCACTTCCCCGTTTTCTTTTCTGAGGCTTGTGAGGGCATAAAGGTAGAGCCCGTCATGGGTAACCCTGTCTTCAAAGGCCTCTGCATCGCCAGAATCCAGCTCCCTAAGGAGATGAAAATCGCCATTCCCCCCATCCTGCCTGTAAATCCTGTATCCGCTACTGTGTTCCACGGCATGCCAGCTTAAGGCCACAGCTCCCGCAGGCAGGGCCTTGGCCCCAAGACCAGAAGGCGGCGAAAGGGGCGGAAGATCGCCCGCATACACCTGAAAGCGGTTGGGGGCTGTGATGCGGCGGCCTTCATTGCCAAGAAGGCAGGTGCCGGAAAAAGTGAAGGAAAGAAGCTCCGGCCCGTCAAAACCCGCATCCAGGGGAAGGTCAAAGGCCCCTTCCCAGACTTCGGCTTCATCGGGTGCCGCCGTGCCTTTTACAATGGAAGAAATGGCCTCGGGCTGCCTGCCTGCGCCGGAAAGAACAAAGGCAAAATCAGGAAGGACGCCTTCGGCGGTCTTTCTGTCAAGGGCTGCCCTGAAGCTCACACGAAGGGGGCTCTTATTGTTGTGGATGGGGCTTTGGGGATTGAGATCAAGCTTTATGAGCGAAGGCCCTTTGGCGTCAATATCAAAGGACGGCCCCTCATCGATCTCCGTTCCCCGGTTGCCCGCCAGATCCCTTGCGGAGAACACGGCCCAGGCCCTTCCGGAAGGGGTGCTGCCTTCAATGTCAAAATAGCCTTCATACAGAAGCTCACCGGTTTTGGTCAGATCCACGGGAAGGGGGTGACCGCCTTCGGGCGTGATGCTGAAAAAGGGTGAGGCCATCAGGAGTTCATTCACCTCCACCCGAACCCCCACCCGACCCTGACCCATGGCCTGGGTATGGGGATGCACAGGACCTTCGGGTGCATAGCTCACACGGGCCCTCGGCCCTTTGCTGTCAGAAATCCCCGAGGCGGACTCCGAAGGGGCACTTTCATTGCCAGCCTTGTTCAGGCCCGTGACCCTGTAGAACCAGGCCCCGTCCTGGGCGGGCATGTCCCTGTGACCCAGACCGGCAATGATTTTAGTGTTCACCTTTTGGGCCTGGGCAAGCTCCGTAAAGGGTGTTGCACTGCGATAAAGGTTGAAGCCCGAAGGCGGATCTCCAGGCCCGGCACTCCAGGAAAGGCGCATGACACCGGCCTCAAGGGCTTCTGCCTTCAGGTTCACAGGAGCCGAAGGAAGGCTTGTATCCACCTCCACCTGAAGGGCAGCACTCAAAGGCCCTCTGCCTGCGGCGTTGAGGGCTGCGGCACGGATAAGGTGCACACCCGGCGTAAGGGTGAAGCCTGCAGAAAAAGTCCCCCTTCTGTCCACATCCAGGAGATCTCCGAAGGGCGTCTCTCCCAGATAAAGCTGAACACGGGTATCAGGCTCGCTCCGGCCCTCAAAGAGCACCAGGGGCGCATGGGTGATCCAGCCGTTTGCGGGCTTTGTGAACACCGGTGCTGCGGGTAAGGCCAGCTCCACGCGGATGTTTTTTACAAGGCTTGTGCTGTTGCCGAAGCTGTCCCAGGCGACAATTTTGAGGACATGGCTCCCCTCTTCCAGCCCATGGATATCCACCTGCCAGCCATAGGGCGCGCCAAAGGCCGTGTGCCGGAGAACGCCATTGAGGTAAAAGGCCACACGGCTTACGCCGGACACATCCTCGGCCTTAAGGCTGAGAAGCCCCGAACGGCTCAGTGCATCGCCTTCTTCCAGAAGATCCGAACCGAATTTTACATCGGAAATGACAGGCCCCGTTTCATCGGGTCTGGGGGTGAGGGCAAGGCTCTGCACGTAAGGATTGTGGCCGCCGGAGATGTCCACCGCCACAAGGGCCACATGGACGGTCTCGTGATTGGCAAGGCCCGAAAGAAGGGCTTTATTTTCTTTCACCTCAGAGAAAGGCGCCATACCCTCGGTGGAATCAAAGGGACCTTCGGAGGAAAGATACAGGGCATAATGGCGCAGGCATTCTGAAGGCTCTGAGGAATCCCAGGAAAGCCTTGCGCCTTCGGGAAGAACCTCAAAGCGGATGGCGGAAGGGTTGAGAAGCCAGGTGCAGGCCTTTTCTGAAAGACCGAAACTCTCTATGCCCCGGCTGTTGTAGCCCTGAATTTTAAAGGTATGGGCAGAGGCTGGGGCAAGCCCGGATTTTTCCCACAAAAGGGCGTCTGGTCCAAGAAGTTCCGGGGGCTGGGCCTTATCAAAATGGATTTTATAACCCCTGAAATCACCTTGCTGATCTGCTGGCGCTTCCCAGGTGAACAATAAACGATCTGCATGGGAATGCACCGCAAGATTATTCACCTCGCGGGGGGCATTGGCATTCAGGGGCCTTGCGGCAACCGGGCTGACCCCGCTGCGGAACTGCCCTGCCTCATCCACGGCCACCACGGCAAACCAGTAGGGCATTCCATGGATAAGGTTCTGCACGGCATGGGTGAAAATTCCGGCCTGCACCTCTCCACGGTGGGTAAGCCCTGAAATGCTGGTAAAGGATTCGGTTTCATAAAAGATCAGGTACTTTGCAATGTCTCCGTGGAGGGTTTCGTCATAGCCTGCCCAGTTTAAAAAGACCGTGGTACCGTTGCCCTCACCACTGGCGCTGAGATTGTGTACGGGCAAAGGCGGAATATCGTCCCAGACAATGCGGACCCTGCTTTCTTCACTGACATTACCTGCCCTGTCCTTTGCCGTGAAAATAAAGATATTTTCTCCGGGCTCAAGGCGCACCCGGTGCTCCCAGCCCGTGGCTGCGGTGTGACGGGTAAGCTCCTCACCGTTCATATAAAGGGCTGCAAAGGCCTCCTTTTCTCCCCTTAAAAGCTGGGTCACGGCATGGGTGGGAGAACTTACTTCGTAAATCAGGGGCGGAGGAGGTGCCTGGGTATCCACGGTAAAGGTGTATTTGTGGGTGGACGCATTGCGCATCCTGTCCACGAGATAAGCTTCCAGGGCATAGGTTCCGTCGGCAAAGGGTGCTGAAGGGGTAAAACGGAGGAGATGACTCTCCCCATGCCAGGTCCAGTCTCCGGAAACGGGCTCCCCGCCTGCGTCCAGCACCTTGAGGGTGCTGGCGTCAAAATCAAACCCGCTGCCCGTTTCCTGAACGGTCAGCTCCAGATTCGGAGGAGGAGTATTCATAAAACTGTTGCCTGCGGGCATCACCCGACTCACACCAGGAGGCAGGGAATCCAGAAAAATATCCACCCATACGGGATCACTCAAAACACCAGCAGGACTTTGGGCACGGACTTCAAGGACATTGTTTCCCTGATAGAGATATATGGAGCTGCTCCAGGCATCGCTGCCGGAGGCTACCTGAGAAACGTATCCGGTTGAATTATTCCGCAGAATCCGGATACCGGTATTCTCTTCCCGCTCCCCGGTGAGGGTAATGTAGGTGGTATTGGAGCGATTGTCCGCAGGTCTTGGCTGAATGAGACCGGAATACACCTCTCCTCCCGTAATGACAGGGGGAGCGGGCTTGTCCGTCTTTATGGTGAAGGAAATTTCATAGGCTTTGGAATTGCCCGTCGTGTCAAAGGCCGTAAAGGCCATGCGGTAAAGACCCGGCTCTAAGGGCAGGGAAGATGGGGTAAAGTAGAAACGGTTTGCGCTCACCCCCCGGGTTCCCGGAATAACAATGCCTTCCCTTGTAAGGCTCAGGGTCTCCAGGGTGGCGGCATTGTCCACACTTCCGCCATGGCGGTCCGTAAGATAGATGTCAATCCGGCTGACTTCATGGATAATGGCACCATGGGCAGGGCTGCTGGAGGTCATCTCCGGCGGGGTGGTGTCCGGGATCTCTCCAAGGCTCACAGTGTAATTGTTGTTGCTTTCATCGTCTTCGGGGACACTGTTAGTGTGATCACTTTTAACCTCTATCTCTGCCGCCCCCTTCTGGGCGGTCCAGGTGGCAGTCGCCTGGGCCGAGGCTCCGGCTGCCAGGCCCTGAAGCCATCGCGTTCCCATATGAATTCTATTGACCCAAAACCCCACATGAAAACCTGAGGCAGGCCCTGCACCCTGATTTTTTATGGTGGCCGTAAACCTTACCATCTGCCCCGCCTCCATACCCGAAGGCGGGTCCCAGACAAGCTGGCTTACCACAAGATCGGCCTGGGCACCGGAGGTGGAAAAACGCCACACAGGGCCTGAAGTCTCAGCACCATGGCTGTCCCTTGCCTTAACACGCCAGAAATAGGTGGTATCCGGCTCCACGGAAAGGGACCAGCTTGTCTGTTCAAGATCCTCTGCCAGAGGGTTCAGGCTGTCCGCATCTCTTCCCAGAAAAAGGGTGTAGGTAAGCTTATCCGAAGGGTTGGGATCTCCTCCCTTCCAGGAAAGGGTTATTTTTTTATCAGGAAATCTTAAATTTTCCGCCCCATGCACAGGAACGGGGCCATGGGGGACAAAGGGCGGTTCATTGCCTGCAATGGGAGGGGTACAGTCTGCGGGACTCCCAAGCCAGGGAGAAAAGGCCACATTGCCTGAGACCCTGTCTCCACCCTGATTCGGGCCTTCAACATGACCCCACCAGTTGCCCTCTGCGACAATTCCAATTCCCTGCCCTGAGTTATTCGAAAGTCCATAACTCAGGTTGCGGATAAAATTATTGCCTCTGATTTCAGGCTTTGCCCCGGAGAATGTATGAATCCCCACATGGTTTTCCCTCAGAGTATTGCAGGCAATGACAGCATCGCTGCTTTTGGCTCCGGAAAGAGAAATCCCATTAGAAGCGCTGTTGCGGATGGTAGAAAAACGGATGGCAGGGCTTGATGAATCAATCCGGATATTGCCCTGGTTATATTGTCCACCGTATTCCACAATGCCATATTCAATGAGCGAGTTTTCATGGCTGGTGGCATTAAAGACGATACCTTGCCAGTGGCCAGGCTGTGGGCTGGTACTGTCTGCCGTAAAGCGTACAGGCGCGTCCGCCGTGCCTGCGGCAATGAGGGCACCGGGGTCTCCGCTGCTGCTCCCTATATCCAGCCGGATATAGGCATTGAAACGCAGCTCCGCACCCGGCTCCAGGGTAAGGGTGGTCACACCGTTCTCCCCATCCCTCCCATAAACATATAGAGTATTTGAAATTCCATAGGGAATAGAAGCCTTCCAGGTGCTGGATTTCTGAAGATGGTTTCCCGTCACCTGAAGCACACTCTCCCCATCGAGATCCTTAAACTCCGTGGTGGCCACAAAGGCCCCCACATTGTCCGCAGGAAGTTTTACGGGAAAAGCATTGTTCCAATGGAGGGTGTTATTATCAAAGGTAACCGCTCCGGTCCCCTCAAAATTAAGCCCCTTACGCAGGTGAGAGTTATAGAGTGCCCCTCCCACATTTCCAGCATATCGGATATCGTAGCCCTGGTTGTGGGTAAAATGGCAGGAGGCCAGAACCGGAGCAGCAGCAATTATCTGAACGGCGGGAGCATTGCTTCTTCCCGCATAGCTTATAATGCTGTGCTCCATGCGGCTTGTACTGTGGGCAGTTGTCAAAAAACGGATGCCATTCCAGTAACCGGGCTGGGGATCTGTGCTGTTGGCGGTAAAGCGTATGGGCGCGTCCGCCCTGCCACGGGCAATGAGGCCGCCGGGGTCTCCGCTACTAAGCCCTATATCCAGCCGGGTATTGGCATTGAAACGCAGCTCCGCACCGGGCTCCAGGGTAAGGGTGGTCACACCGTTCTCCCCATCCCTCCCATAAACATACAAAACATTTGAAATTGCGTAGGGAATGGAAGCCTGCCAGGTGCTGGATTTCTGAAGATAGTTTCCCGTCACCTGAAGCACACTCTTCCCATCGAGATCCTTAAACTCCGTGGTGGCCACAAAGGCCCCCACATTGTCCGCAGGAAGTTTTACGGGAAAAGCATTGTTCCAATGGAGGGTGTTATTATCAAAGGTAACCGCTCCGGTCCCCTCAAAATTAAGCCCCTTACGCAGGTGAGAGTTATAGAGTGCCCCTCCCACATTTCCAGCATATCGGATATCGTAGCCCTGGTTGTGGGTAAAATGGCAGGAGGCCAGAACCGGAGCAGCCCCAATTACCTGAACAGCGGGAGCATTGCTTCTTCCCGCATAGCTTATAATGCTGTGCTCCATGCGGCTTGTGCTGTGGGCGGTTGTCAAAAAACGGATGCCATTCCAGTGACCAGGCTGGGGGTCTGCGCTGTTGGCGGTAAAGCGTACGGGCGCATCCGCCCTGCCACGGGCAATGAGGCTGCCGGGATCTCCGCTGCTGCTCCCTATATCCAGCCAGGTATTGGCATTGAAACGCAGCTCCACTCCGGACTCAAGGGTGAGGGTGGTGACACCGTCATCCCCGTCCTTTCCCTGAACCACAACCGTTCCTGTGACAATATAGGGGCTGCCCGCCACGGTCCAGGTGGTGTCCGTTGAAATACGGCCACTGACCTCGGTCCGGGCAGAGGCTTCAGGGCAGAAAAACGACAGCGCCAGACAGGCAAGGACAGAAAGGGGCAGGAAAAGACGGTGAGGTAAAAACATGGGTCAGAACTCCATTGGGTCTTATTTTTCAAGGGGCAGCGATGATCTGCCCATCCTTTTTTCAGGGTCCGCCGTTTCAGTCCTGCAAAGTGCAGGAAGTACCGCTTCCGGTGCTGGCCATACGCTCATCCCTTGAACGCTGGGCCAGACGCCGGTGTTCAAGGTAGCGTTCATAACCTGCCCAGCCCTTTTCCAGCACATAGATCTCCCCCATGCCGTAACTGGCCAGATAACGCCGAAAGGCCGCATTTGCCTCACCATTTTTCGTAATAATAATAGGAGCAAGGAAGGGATTGTTTCTCCCCTCCCCCATGAGGGTCAGAAGATCCTGAACCCCCTCGGGATCATGGGGCCGGAGCAGGGTATGGGCCAGAGGAAGGGTAAAAACCGCCTCTTCCCTGCCCAGGCCATGGACAATGACGGGATGGGTCCAGGCCAGCTCTGAGGCCAGAACTTCCGGACTTACCCTGTGCATCTCCTCCATGGCAAAGGGATCACCCGCAAGGGGTCCGCCAATACCCTTCCAGGCGACAAGGCCACCGGCAAGAATAGCTACCTGAAAACCCTCTTTGCTTAAATCCTCACAGCTTTCCGCAAGTCGGCCCAGAGCAAACCCCTCATTGATGAGTACAAGAGGTTTTGTACTCAGAAAGGAGCGAACCCGGATCTCATGGAAGTCCATGTTCAGGGATCCCGGTATGTGGTATCGAGCAAAGGCTTCTTCAGGCCTTACGTCCACAAGAAAAATGGCCTTCTCACGGAACTCCGCCATCACTTCCTCCGCACTCCTTGCCAGGGCGGGAGAAACCTGTTTTCCCTCGCCGGACAAAAAATCCCCCTGATCCGCCTGTACAGCCAGAGCCGAGAGCAACAAAAACAAAAAACATGCAGCCATTGCCTGTTGCCTTGCGATCTTCATAATCCCCTCCCCACAGGCCCGTGGATTCTTCAGGAAAGCCGCCACAGCGGCTCCCTTACCCCACCATCCCCTTTATCAAATCCAAATTCATGGGAACCCTCTTCCTGTCAGCTGTTGAATGAAGCAGGCTGCAGGATCAAGCGGCAGAACAAAATCCGTATCTTCGGTTACGGAAATGGGGGCTGTCCAGTGCCGATAACCCATGTATTCCAGCCGAAGCCGGTAGGTGCCTTCGGGCAGAACAAAAGATGCAGGCTTCCTATGTGTCGTAACCCGTCGATGTCCGAGATAAAGCTGATCCTCCCTGTGCAGGTACACATGGATACCCGCCATGCTGTTTCCGGAAAAATCCTCCACGCGGAAGTTCAGCCTGCCGCCCCCCCCATTGATGTCGGCCTCAGCCTGACCACTTCCGGGTACTTCAAGCAGGGGGCTCCAGTAGGGCCTTGTAAGAATATTGGCCTGGAAACGGTAACGACCGCCTGCGGGAAGTAAAAACCTGGCAAGCCCATCGCCATCGGTGGCCTGATAAAGCTCCAGATAACGCTCATCGTCTCCGTGCAGCTGCACCCGGACATTTCCTGCGGGGACCTTTTTTGTCCCGGCTTCCAGGGTAAAGACCCTCACATCCACAGGGATATGGGGAATACGCAGAGAGGCTGCTTCCATGGCAGGTATTTCCAGCACTTCACTCCAGAATGCATGCCCAAGATAGTCCGTGCGTATGCGATAGCGACCATGGGGCAGATCCATCCGGGCCATCCCTTCGGCGTCCGTACTGACGGAAATGCCCAGATCCTCGTCACGAATGTCGAAAAGACGGCAGAGAACCCCAGCAATGGGCTCCCCTTCAGCCTTCTCCACCTTAAAGACAAAGGGCTCGTTGCCGATGCTCAGGTGAACCGTATGCATGCTGTCCGCAACCAGAGGCTCGATGCCACTCCAGAAGGCATTGCCCAGATAATCCGCCCTGAACCGGTAACGGCCCTCGGGAAGACGGATGCGGCTTTCACCACCGCCATCGGTGTGGAAGACAAGATCAAGGGACTGATCGGCTTCATCGAAGAGGGAAATCCCCACATTGGAAAGGGGCTGCCCCGCAGCCTGAACCCGTACCCTGACCTCGGCCATGGGAATTAGAATCCGGCTGTCCTCCCAGATGAAAATATCGGAAGCAAAGGTCTGTCCCCTGTGGGTAATCATTGCCACATAGGGCTGTTCCGGAACCTCAAAGACGGCATAGCCCTCTCCATCGGTTTCCTGCGTCAACCCCACAGGCTCTCCCCTGTCCGTAAAGAGCTGAACCGGAAGACCCGCAAGGGCCGTATTTTTTTCCTGATAACGAGCACCAAGCCATACACTCAACGTTTGATGGGGAAGCAGAATCTCCATGCGGGCGTCCGCAGACAGATAAACATCCTCGCTCCACAGGGAATGCCCCAGCCAGAAGATCTCTGCCTCATACTCGCCCGCAGGCAGGTCAAAGGCCACCAGCCCCGCAGCATCGGTCTCGGCAGAAAGGCCGGAGGCCCCGCTCCCGTCATGAATTTCAATGCGAACACCTTCCATGGGAGCTTCCGGCCCTTTGTTCACCTGGAAAAGCAGCCTGCCCCCCTTCGTGGGTACGGAAACAAGGTTGGGACCATCGCCGGACACGGTGATCATTCCTGTCCAGATGGGGTTACCGTAAAGATCCGCCCGAAAGGTGAACTCGCCGCCCACGGGCAGGACAAAAACCACCTCACCCGCTGCGTCCGTGATTCCGTACTGCCCGAGCGAAGCTCCCGATCCGCTGAAAAGGTGGACTTCCACATCCCGGACCGCCCCGTCCTTGGTATGCACCCGCACCCGTACCTCCTCTTCCGCAATGCGAAGATGGCCTGCGGAAGTTTCCGGAAGGGGAAGGGGATCGGTCCCGTAGTCCCTGCCCATCCAGGATACCCGGAACCGGTACCGGCCCGGCGCGAAGGCAGCCGCATCAAAATCCGCCTGCCCGTTTTCACTGGTGAGAGCCCTGATGCCCGTAAAAACTCCGGCCTCGGTAAAGGCTTTTACCTCAAGACCCTCAAGGAAACGGCCCGCGCTGGTATCCACGGTGAGGCTGAAGACCGCAGCCCCTTTGGTGTAGGTTTCCGTCACCGGAGCACTGAGGTTTCCAGCCCTGTCCACCGCCATAAACCTCAGGATGCGGGTTTCATCCAAGACAAGGGGCTCCGTGTAAGGGAGTGCGCTTTCCGAAGGAAGACCGCCATCGAGGGTGTAATAGATGTCCGCAGGCTCATTGGTGCTGAGACTTACGCTTACCGTATCCGCAAAACGGCCTCCCGGAGGTGTGGCGGATACCAATGGCGGGGTACGATCCACGGTGATGGCAAAGGGGCAGAGCACACGCTGGCGGACGCTGCCATCCTCAAGCAGGGCATAGACATAATAAACCCCCTCAAGATCAGAGATGTTCCAGGTGTAGAAACCTGCCCTGCTGTCGGGATCTTCTTCCAGCCTGTCCTGAATCAGAGTCCCGCCTTCGGTCCGTGGCACATCCGTATAGTAGAGGGCGAGAGTGGCATCCGGGCCCGTGTTCTTCAAAAGCCAGCGCAGGGTAAGGCCCTGGGCCGCAAGGTGCAGAGGGGCATCGGGATAGACAAAGGAAAGTGACGGCGGGGGAACGGCATGCACCTTGGCAAAAAACCGTCCGGTTTCAGACCAGGCTCCGGCAGGGCCATTTTCCTTTAAAGCCTGAACCCGCCAGTAATACCAGCGACTGGAAGCCAGGGCGCCATAATCGTCAAAGGAAGGATTTGCCCTTGTACCCCAGGCCACAAGCCGGGTTAGGTTCGCATCTTCATACACTTCAAAGCGGTATTGAAGCACACTGGCATCCAGAGCCGGATCCAGGGCCGGATGCGCGGAAAGGGACGGAACAGCTCCCGGCACCCAGGCACCCTGTCCGGGATTTTTCAGTACAGGCCCCGGAACAAGACCCTCTGCGGGATCACCTGGAACAGGTTCCGGAAGCACACCACCTTCCGTATGGACAACAAAATGCCCATGGGACCAGAGGCTGCTGCCCGTCTGGTCCGAAGCCCGGACACGCCAGTAATAGGCCTTTCTGTCCTCCAGATCTGCGGGAAGAACAAAACGGGTGGTATTTTCCCCGATACAGGCAAGGTCCTTTGCAAAAAGACGCTTGCGGAAGGTGATGTCAGAAAAGACCTCAAAGGTATAGGTCACTGGATCATTTTCAGGGTCAAGACTTCTTTCGATCACCAGCGCAGGGCTCAGGGTGTTCAGCACTTCTCCCGGAAACGGGCTCAGAATATCGGGGGTGCCGGGCACATTCTGCGGCACGGTGGGATCAAAGCCGTTGAGGTACTCATCAAGATCTGAGATACCGTCCCCGTCAAAATCACCCCGGCCATCCCTGCCCAGCGAACCGAAATGGACAAGCTCCCAGGCATCGGGGAGGCCGTCCTTGTCCGTATCCGCAGCGTCTTCTGCGGCTATGCGGATAAGGGCCTGCCGGGAAGCGGTCAGGATGCCGTCGCTGGCCGTAAAACGAAGGGTGTAAAGCCCCGCCTGCCCCGCCCCCGGCGTCCAGTCAAAAATTCCGCTGCCATCCCCCATATCCGTAAATCCTGCCCCCACGGGAAGGGCCTCCGTTCTCAGCGCAAGGGATTTTCCCGAAGAAGATGAAGCTTCCACAAGAAAGGAAAGCTGACGCCCCTCCTCTCCAACTCTCTCGGGGATGAACCGGATCTCCGGCGGCCGTGGCAGGTTATCTGGATTTTCCAGGATAAGGGTATAAACACCCGTTGTGTTGTGATCAAAGATATGGATGCTGTGCTGCCAGGGGCCGCCACCTCCCCGTGTTTTGGAAAACCAGATATTTTCGGGCCGGATGCGTTTGCCATCGGACCGGACAGCCCCCTGAATGATCAAACGACCCCGTGAAGGATCGGACAGAGCGGCATACATGAAGCCATCCGTAGGGGGGACGGTGAAACGCCAGGTGTTTCCCGAAACCGCAAGACTGGCATCTTCAGACTGATCCGTCACAAGGGTTGCCGTACCGTCGGACTCATACACCCTGTAAACATCGTCATCCTTTGCCAGAAAATCCTCGATGGCATCCCGGCCCGGTGCATCCACAAGAACGCTCCGAACAAGAAAACGGGTATTCACCTCCTGAATGAGCGAGGTCATCTGCCCCCCCAGGGCATCGGCATGGGAAAACTCCGCATCAAATCCCACCATCCTGCCGGACAGAGAGGATGTCATGATCCAGCGGGCAACGCCTGCTTTTCTGGAGGCAATGTCCCCAAAATCCGCAAGCAGGCTGTTTTGGGCTGGCTCTCCATTCACACGGACGCCCTCAATATTAAAACCCACAAGAAGCCCCTGCTCATTTTCAATGATCCGGGGCTGAGCAGACTCCACCTTCAGGGAACGGGCCGCTCCATGGCCCCGGTTCAGAATCCTGAGACCAAGCTCAAAGGGAACAGGCTCTTCCACTGTATTCGTCCAGGGATCATCCCCATAAACATCCGTGGGCAGAAAATAATCCAGAACCAGCTCCGGCATGGGTTTGACAAAAATATGGTCCGGCGTCACCTCTATGGTTTCGCTCTTACCCCCTGCCGTATAGGAAAGGGTGGCGCCCACAAAGTACAAAGTACCGCTTTCGCGGCCGTTGGAAGCCCCAGGCGCCGGAATGATCAGCCAGTGGATGTCCGCCGAGGTCTCGGGAGCCACACTCCCGCTGCCGCTGACATTGCTGATGTTGCGCATGGTATCAAGGCGGATGAAAAAACGGGCGGCCGTGTGGTTCGGGTCCGATGAGGCAAGAACGGGCACGCCCTTCTCATCGGTAAAGTTCACATTTACGGCCACATTCTCGATGGGCATATGGGCAAGGCCATTATTGATACGCATATGGGCATCAAAGGCCTGACGTTCCAGGGTCAGCTCCTGCCGGATTTCGATCTTTACCGTAGCGCAGAGGGCGCGGACATCCTGCGGGAAAAGGCAGACAATACCCAAAAGCATGAAAATCCACAGAAAACATATCCCGGCCCTCCGCAGATCGCCAGCCGCCATCATGACCCTCCCCGCTTTCAATGCATCCATGGTCTCTTGCTCTCCATATCCTGAAAAGGGTGAACGGACGCTCCCCCTGCTCACCGGTTCAACCCCACACGCATCCCACGCCCCTCAAGCCCTGCCACAATCGCCCTCCCCTCCCCATCGGAGAATGAGATTGCCTGAAAAACAATGTAGCTGCCTTCCTCTTCCATGAGACGCTTTTTCTGCGGGTCCGCCGCCCGCCAGTATCCACCATGATAAAACATTGCCCAGTTATGATAGTCTCCCAGATCAAGAAGCCCCCCTTCGGGAGCCACATATCCGCCCATCATGCGGGCAGGTATGCCGTTTGCCCGGCAGAGCGCCACAAAAAGGGCCGCAAACTCCGTGCAGTCACCCGTTTTATGCAAAAGCCCGTAAAGGGCTCCGCGATTCTCGCGAACATATCCCTCGTACACGAGGTTAAGGCTGACCCATGAAAAAATATTTTCAATGGTTTTAAATTCGGAATCTCCCTTCAGGGTCACAGCCAGTGCCTGAATCTCCGGGTGATCCGACTCAAGAAGGGGCTCAGCCTTAAGGAATATTTCCGGATTATCATGGGGCATTTTCAACGGCATTTCCCGGATATCAAGGTCCACCCCCACCGTCAGAATCCTTGTGGTATGGGGCGGAAAAAGATCCCAGTGAAACACCAGAATATCAGATTCTTCCGGAGAGACATCCCTGGACAGGGCAGGTTCTGCCGCAAGTCCGACCCGTCGCTGAAAAGCCGTTTCTCCAAGGGGGACACGAACCCGCACCCAAACGTCCTCTGCGGCCCCGTTTGATGGATTCTGCACAGAGATACGATACCGTACGTGAATCCGCCTGTCTTCGGGAGGCAAATCTTCGGCCTTAGGCGAAACCCCTGTCACAGAAATGCGCCAGCCGAGCACAGACAGGAACAACGCCGCGACAAGGGCGGCCATCCCGTACCGGATTCTGATAAAAGACATATAAAACCATCCTGAACACAAGGGCGGAAAGGTCAGGGCATCAAGCTCCTGCGGGCGCAGGTCTCCTGATCCTGAAAATCATCCCGAACACCACACGGGAGCAACACGTCTCTACAGGCGAAACCAATACTTTGGCGGGTTAAAACGCTGCGAACATTGCCAGGGCAACACTGCGAAAAACATGCCGACCCATAAAAACAACGAAATAAAAATACCTGAAGAAGGATTGAAAGGGGGGTACATACAAAAAAGCAGAGATGGAGAGCAGGGAAAAGGAGGGACGCGGCCAGGTTTTTATGCCATTTTACGTCAAATAATGACGTAATTTGTCAAGCACCAAGACGCTTTGATCAGGACAAAAGTCTTGGCAATATCTGCGAAAGAACAAAACATGTGGATGAAAACCACATTCACCTGTTAGGCCAAGGGCTTGCCTGATATGGGGGCAGCGGCCCTGTGGCTAAAAAACCAAAATCTTGTTATTATTCAAAAAAACGGCTAGCCTTGCTGCATTTTAAAATCTTTGACAATAAATCAATGGCCCGGGTGGTTTTGCGATTTTCTGCCCTCACCCCCGGCCCCTCTCCCAGTGGGCTGGGCTTTACCCGCAATTTTTATCAAGCCTGTTGAGTTGCAAAAATGTAGTTTTGAGGGTGTCTAAATGCTCTTTTTCCCTCTCTTTCCTTAATG
>NZ_JAVETM010000010.1:0-89797 GCF_034006065.1 Desulfobotulus sp.
TACAAACCGCTGACTTTTTCTCCCTCACCCCTCCTCTGGGCCCACCTGGCCTCATCGTACTCAATCCACCTTATGGTCTGCGCATGCAGAAAAAAAACGAAGCCGAAGCCCTGGCAAAAAACCTGGGCCCACAGCTTTCGGCAAAGTGGCGAGGATGGAAGGCTGGAATCATACTGCCCCAGAACACCGCTTTTTCTCCTCCGAAAGGTCTCCGGATCCGGGCCTTTCGCCACGGTGGCCTTGCCATGCATCTTTTCTCCGGGCTTCTTCTCTGACACGCCACAGGAACAAGGCTGGATCCGGAATCAGGGGAAATCTCCTGGAGAAACCATCTTTTTTATGCTCAGGCCTGTTCTTCCAGGGCTGCCAGCAGGTTTTCCGCTTCCTCGGGACTGCGCACAAGATCCGTGGGGTAGCCTGCCTCAAGGCTTCCTGTTTCAAACTGCACATGCTCCGGAAGGGCCTGACGCCGCTCAATCCGGATGGCCCGGACAATACCCGCCCTTTTCAGACAGCGCTGTACCTGGAGGATCACTTCTTCTCCGGAGTCGCCCACACGCCGATACTGCCGCAGATCTGTCACACAGGTAAAACCCGGCGAAAGTTGAGGCAGGATATCCTCAATCTCCGTAAGAAGATTCAGAATTTCTCCGTGGGACTCCAGAATACCGATGGTAATGTACAACCGATTTTTTTCTACATCCGCTCGAATGGAAAACATGGCAACACCGCATGTCGTGGTTGAAAAAGGATAGGGAATCTAAAGAACTCCCACGCCTTTTTTCTTACCCTATTGCATCGCACAAAACAAGGTTCATTTTGAAAGAATTTGTTTCAGGCGTATGAACAACAAGCCAAGCGTGACAGGGCAGGCTTCCGGCCCTATGCGGCCTTCGGGATCTTTTGTGCAGGACACCCCCCTCCGGCCAGTCAGTCTTTCCGAACCTCCACCTCACTCAGCCCCGGAGGCGCATACTTGACCCGCAGGCGCAGGATGCGGTTGCCGTCCATGGTAAGAACCGTAATCACATAAGACGCGATGACAAAGGTCTGATTCTCCATGGGAATGCGGCCGATATGGTGGAGGAGAAATCCAGAGAGGGTATCATAGTCCGGAGATTCCGGCAGGGCTTCCGGGAATACCCGGTTGGCATCCTCCACCGCAATCTTGCCCAGCACCACCCATTCTCCGGCAGCCACCTCCTTCACAAGATCCTCATCCTTGTCGGATTCATCGGAAATTTCCCCCACAATCTCCTCAATCACATCTTCAAGGGTCACAAGGCCGCAGACTCCGCCATACTCATCCACCACAATGGCCATGTGCTGCTTGCGTATCTTGAACTGGGCAAGGAGGGTGTCAATTTTTTTGGATTCGGGTATGAAATAGGGTTTTCGCATGACCTCCCGAAAATCCGGCAGACGGCCGTGGGTGGTCTGAAAACGGAAGATATCCCCCACATGCATCACCCCCACCACCTCATCCAGATTTCCATCAATGAGAGGAATACGGGAAAAACCCGAGGCAAGAATCTGGTTCAAATCCACCTTTTCCTCCAGATCCACCACGAACATATCCCTTCTCGGCGTCATGATCTCATCTGCTGAAATATCATCAAATTCGAAGATATTACGAATCAGATCCTTCTCCTCTTCCTTGATCTCTCCCTCCTTTTGCCCCACCTCCACAATGGAGAGGAGTTCTTCTTCTGTGACGGTGGGCAGACGCTCCAGACGTCCCGTGAGAAGGGGAATGAAATCCAGAAGCCAGATCAGGGGAAAGCAGAGAATGGAAAACCAGTGAATGGGAAAAATCACCATGCGGGCAATGAAAAGATTGTTCCGGGTCGCCAGGGATTTGGGCAGAATTTCCCCGAAAATCAGGATCAGAATGGTCATGATCCCTGTGACAATGCCAATGGCGTGGCTTTCAAACTGCTGGATGGCCAGGGCTGTGGCAATGGCGGACGCCCCGATATTTACCATATTATTGCCAATTAGAATGCTGGCCAGAAGCCGGTGGGGCTTTTCCTTCATCCGCAAAATGAGCTGATCCGCCCGTCCGCCTTCTTTGGCCATATGGTGGGCGCGGGCGCGGGAAATGGAAAAGAGAGCTGTTTCCGAACTGGAAAAAAAACCGGAAAGCATCAGAAAAACAAGTAAAAGGATGGTAAGGGACAACATGAATCGGGCTCCTTTGGCAGGGCAGGAACCACAGCCTCCTTTCGGATAAATTTTTTTCGTGTCCTGCAAGTCCAAATGTGTGAGGACGCATGTGTGGAATAATAATTCCTGCCCTCAGATTCTGCAAGCACCTTTCCATTGCGCTTACTCAGGCTTCCTGATATTTTTTGGATTTGCATCCTGAAAAACCCAAGCCTCGGAAGCTATTATGCTGAAAAAAATACCTTTTCTTGCAATCGTTTTTCTGGTTACCCCCCTCTGCTCCGCCAGATCCGCAGATGCGTCTGCCCCAACCTCCCCCACAACCGTATCCGCCTATTTTGAAAATGATACGATTTTCGGCACAGACCGGGACTATACCAACGGCATCCGCTTCAGCTATGCCTCCGCTCAGGTGCCCTTCGCCTCTCCGGCACTGACCGAAAAAGTGCATGCCCTCATCGACCGCATCCCCCTTGTGGGGGAAGGCACGGACGACCGTCTTTTTGCCTTAAGTTTCGGTCAGAACATCTACACCCCCCAAGACACCCTGAACGAGGCCTACACACCGGATGAAAGGCCCTACGCGGGCCTCAGCTATCTGGGGTTCGCTCTGATGAAACGAAGCGCATGGCGCTTAAGTTCCTGGGAAATCGGGCTGGGTCTTGTGGGAAAATATTCCATGGCCGAAGACACCCAGCGCCTTATCCATGAATGGCAGGGCTGGGACCAGCCCAAGGGGTGGAAGCATCAGCTGAAAAACGAGCCTGTGGTTCAGCTTTTTTACAACCGCAAATGGCTTCTCGCCTCAGGGGAAAACCGGCATGGACTGGGAGTGGATCTGATTCCCAGAGTGGAATGGGGTATTGGCAATGCCTTCACCTATACGGGATGCGGAGCGGAACTCCGCTTTGGCTGGCATCTGCCCAAGGATTTCGGGAACGGACACATCCGGCCTGTGACGGAAACCCATCTGCCCGTAGACACGGAGGATCCCAGACTGAAACCCCCCTTGCAGCGCATGGGGATCCATGCCTTTGTGGGCGCATCCGGATCCCTTGTCCTCCGCAATCTCCTTCTGGACGGCAACACCTTCGCAGACAGCCCCAGCGTCGCCAGGGATCCCTGGGCTGGGGATTTCTCCTGGGGACTGGGCCTCATTGTCCACCGTTTTAAAATCATCTACGCCCGTATCCACAGAACACGGGAATACAAAGCCCAAAAGGACCCCCAGAGCTACGGGGCCATCAACATCTCTTACACCTGGTAACCTCAGGCATTGCCTCGCATCAGGAAATCCTGCCCTCCTCCACGCCGTGGCAGGCCACAAACACGCCAGAGCCCCCCGCAAGCAGCTGGGGAACCTCCCTGCGGCAGCGCTCATTGGCATAAAGACAGCGGCCATGGAAAACGCATCCTGAAGGCAGATGGATGGGGGTAGGCACCTCTCCCTTAAGCTTGATATGCGCAGGCTTTTTCTGTCCCAGTCTCGGAATGGCCGATAAAAGAGCCCGGGTATAAGGATGACGCGCCGTTTCAAAGAGATTGGCCGCAGAGGCCAGCTCACAGAGGGTGCCGAGGTACATCACCGCCACACGGGTTGAAATGTGGGCCACCACGGAAAGATCATGGGTGATCATCATATAGGTCAGCCCCCGCATTTCCTGGGCTTCCATGAGCAGATTCAGAATCTGGGCCTGAATGGATACATCCAAGGCGGATATGGGCTCATCGGCCACAATGAACTCCGGATCCACCATCAAAGCCCTTGCAATGGACACCCGCTGCCGCTGGCCTCCGGAAAATTCATGGGGGTAGCGCTCACCCCAGCGAGGGTTCACCCCCACCTGCTCCATCACCAGGGCCACCCGATCCTGCACCTCCCCTTCGGATATGGACGGATGATGAAAACGTAAAGGTTCTTCCAGAGTCTGCCTTACGGTCATGCGGGGATTCAAAGACGCATAGGGATCCTGGAAAATCATCTGCATTTTGCGCCTGTGTACCAGCATTTCACCACTGTCCAGGTGATCAATGCGGTCTTTTCCATAGTAGATTTCACCGGAATCCGGGCGATACAGCCCCATCACCGTACGCGCCAGAGTGGATTTGCCACATCCGGATTCCCCCACCACACTTAAGGTTTCCCCCTTTTCAAGGGTGAGGCTCACATCATTTAAGGCATGGACCCGCGTTTTCTCAAGGCGGGGACGAAGCCCCTGAAACCGCAATTGATCTAAAAAGCCCCCTGAAATATCAAAATGCTTCACCACCTTGTTCAGGGTGAGAAGCGCAAGATTTTTACCCATTCTCATTTCCTTCCCCATGCCCGGCCGGAAAGCACGGCTCACTCTTTTTTTCCGGAATCTCTCCCACACGATGACAGGCCACCTGCCGCTGAAAAGCCCCCCGCTGCCTCAGCTCCGGCGTCTCATGTCGGCAGAGATCAAGAGCCATCTCGCACCGGGGGTTAAAGGCACAACCCTCGGGAATGGAAGAGAGGTTGGGCATACTTCCGGGAATCTGGTAGAGACGCACACCGGCCTCACGGCTTCCGGGAAGGGCCCGGATCAGGCCCTTTGTGTAAGGATGCTGGGGATTGGCCACGATGTTTTCCGTAGAACCCATTTCCACAATACGGCCCGCATACATGACAGCGATCTTCTCCGTCACCTGGCTGACCACGCCAAGATCATGGGTGATGAGGATCATGGCCATCTTCTGCAGTGTGCACAGCTCCAGCAGAAGATCCATGATCTCCGCCTGTATGGTCACATCCAGGGCTGTGGTGGGCTCATCGGCAATGATGAGATCCGGATCCGTGAGAAGGGCAATGGCAATGACAATGCGCTGGCGCATGCCGCCTGAAAACTCATGGGGATACTGGCGCAGCCGGGTTTCCGGAGAAGGAATGTGGACGGCTTTGAGCTTTTCCACGGAAAGGGCTTCCGCCGAAGCCCTGGAAATCTTGCGATGGGCCATGAGGGTTTCGACCATCTGATCCCCGATGGTCATCACCGGATTCAGAGTCATCATGGGATCCTGGAAAATCATGCTGATGCGGTTGCCCCGCACCGAACGCATTTCCGCAACAGAGAGTCCTGCAAGATCCCGGCCCCGGAAAAAAATCTGGCCTCCGGCGATATACCCAGGCTTACTGATGAGGTTTAAGATGGAAAAGCCCGTCACGGACTTTCCCGCACCGGATTCGCCCACAAGCCCCATGCGCTCGCCCCGGTCCAGGCTAAAGCGTATTTTGTCTATGGCGGTGAAATCTCCGGAGCGCAGAGCAAAGCGCACCTCAAGATCCCTGACTTCAAGCAGATGTTCCATCGAAAATCATCCCTTATAAAGCTTGGGGTTGAGCACATCCCGCAGCCAGTCGCCCAGAAGATTGATCACCAGCACCACCAGCACAAGCAGCATTCCGGGAAAAAGGGTGATCCACCAGGATCCGGAAAAAATATACTCAAAACCGGAATTGATCAGCGAGCCCAAAGAGGGCCGGGTCACGGGCATGCCCAGGCCAAGAAAGGAGAGAGCCGCCTCACTCATCACCGCATTGGCCACCTGCACCGTGGAAATCACCAGCACAGGGGAAAGGGTGTTGGGCAGAATATGACGGAACATGATCCGACCCGAAGGCAGACCGATCACCCGTGCGGCTTCCACGTATTCCTTACCCTTTTCACCCAGAACGGAAGCGCGCACAGTCCTTGCGTACTGGGGCCACTCCGCAAGGCCGATGACAAGAATGAGAATGGGCACGGCAAGCTGCTCGTAGCGCCCCACGCCAAAGGCGGCCTGAAAAATGGCAGAAATGAAAATGGCCACCATGAGGGTGGAAAAGGAAAGCTGCACATCGGCAAGGCGCATGAGAAAGGCATCCACCTTTCCCCCTGCGTATCCCGAAACAAGACCGATGAAAATCCCCAGAACAGCCTGAAGCAGCACAGCGCCGATACCGATCAGAAGGGACACCCGCATGCCGTACATCATGGTGGACAAAAGATCCCTGCCCTGAATATCCGTCCCCATCAGAAAACGGGCTTCCCCCTCCTCCATCCAGGCCGGAGGCAGGTTGGAATCCATGATATCAATGGTGGTCGTGTCATAGGGATTATGGGGAGCCAGCCAGGGCGCAGAAAAAGCCATGATCATCAAAATCACAAAAATACCGAAGCTTGTGAGGGCTACCCGGTCTTTTCTGAAGCTGTAAAAAAGGTAGGATTCTTTGAATCGTTGCCAGTGTATCATCTATTTCCTGCCTGAAATACGAACCTTGGGGTTGACGATGCCATAGAGGATATCCACAAGGGTGTTCACCACCACAAAGAGAAATCCCACCACCATGAGATAGGCCACAAGAAGGGAGGTATCGGCCCGCTGAACGGCCTCCAGAAACATAAAGCCCATGCCATGCCACTGAAAAACCGTTTCCGTGAGTATGGTGAAGGCAATCATGGTCCCGATCTGTACCCCTCCCACGGTGATCACAGGAAGCAGAGTGTTTCTGAACCCATGAACGAACCAGACCCGAAAGGGAGAAAGCCCTTTGGCGTGGGCGAACTTCACATATTCAGACTCCAGCACCTCCATCATTTCCGAACGAATGAGACGGATAAAAAGCGGCAGCATGATGGAAGAAAGGGCAATGGAGGGCAGAATCAGATGAAGCCAGCCATCAACGGTGAGCATACCCGTCTGCCAGCCGCCTATGGACACCAGATCCCCGCGACCATAGGAAGGCAACCAGCCCAGGAGAACGGCGAACACATAAATCAGTAAAATGGCCGTAAGAAAAACCGGAATGGATACGCCCACAATGCTGCCACCCATGATCAGCCGCGAAAAAAAGCTTTTCGGCCGGATGGCTGCATACATCCCCAAAGGAATGGAAAATACCACAATGATCAGCCCCGCGCAGAAAACCAGTTCCAGGGTCGCTGGCATTTTTGCAAGGATCACGTCCAAAGCCGGTTTTTTAAAGAAAAAAGAATGCCCCAGATCCCCCTGCAGAACCCCCTTTAAAAAACGAACATACTGCACAAAAAAGGGATCGTTCAATCCCAGCTGGTCCCTGAGGGCCTCCCGCTCCGCAGCCGAGACACTGACCCCCACCAGATCCCGCACAGGATCTCCGATCTGCTGGCGTATGGAAAAACCCAAAAAGCTGATCACCAGCATAACGAAAGCCGCCTGGGTGATCCGGCGTATAATGAATGCAAACATAAGAAACCCGAAGGGATTGAAGTTGATGAACCCGCCCGTAAAAAACAAATTTTTACCACAGGGGGCCCAGGGCCCCCTGTGGTATCGTTCCGTCTTCCAGGCGCCGTTGCAGGACAGCCCTTACTTCACGACAAGATCTCCGAAGTAGGGGAAATCCATGACGTTGACGATTTTTTCCGTTTCAAGGTTCTTCCTCGATGCCCAGGACAAATCCTGCCAGTGCAGGGGAACAAAGGCGGCGTCGTCATAAAGGATCTGCTCGATCTCCCGCAGCATGGCGTTACGCTTTTCAAGATCCGTCTCCGTCTGACAGGCCAGGGTGAGGGCGTCCACCTTGGGGTTGCAGTAGTTGCCGGAGTTGTACTGTCCGTAGCCCGTCTCTTTGCTGGGGCACATGGCCAGATATTCGGTGAAGTTTCCGGAATCCTCCGTGTCCGAATGCCAGCCGATGAGCTGGATATCCGCCACCTGGGCGTCAAAGGCGTCCCAGTACTGGGCCTTGGGCATGGTCTTGAGATTCACCTTGATATTGATGCGGGAAAGCATGGAAACCACGGCTTCAGCGATACGGGCATCGTTCACGTAGCGGTCGTTGGGCGAGATCATGGATACCTCGAACCCTTTTTCATAACCCGCTTCCTTCATCAGCCTCCGGGCTTTTTCCAGATCATAGCGGGGTTTCAGGTTCTCGTTATAGCCGGAGTACCCTTTGGGGCTCTGCTGCGCCGCGACCGTCGCCCTGCCCCACATGATCTTGTCCACGATGCCTGCGTTGTTCACGGCGTAAACAATGGCCTGACGCACCCGCACATCCTGAAACTCGGGACGACGCTTCTGGTTCATCTGGAGGGTAATGATGCGGGTACCGGACATGGTGACCAGCTTCACATCCGGATGCTGATCAATGCGGTCCTGATCCTGGGGAGGAACCGGCACAATGAAATCCACGTCACCGGACAGCAGCGCGGCCACACGGGTAGCATCGTTTTTGATCGGAGTCAGCACCATTTTGGTGACATTGCCGGGCGAAGTCTTGTCCCAGTATCCGGGAAACCTTTCAAATACCGTACGCACCCCATGCTGACGGAAGGTCACCCGGAAGGGGCCGGTTCCGGATTCATTGGCGTTGGCGAAGCTGGGTCCCGTCTTCACGATGGCGCCCTTGGGCTGGCCGCTTTCGTCAAGGCCGGAGTAAAAGGCACTGTCCATGGGAAAAATATACGTGGCCATGCTCAGCACAAGACCATAGGGCTTGCTGGTAATGATGTCCACGGTGTGGGCGTCCACAGGACGGGCTTCCACAAAGGTTTCAAAAAGACCTTTGAAATCCTGGCTTTCCTTGAGACGGGCCAGGGTCCACTGCACATCCTTGGCGGTGAAGGGATTGCCGGAATGGAAGGTCACATCCTTGCGCAGATGAAAACGCATGGTCAGCTCGTCAATACGCTCCCATTTTTCCGCAAGACGGGGTTCATACTTCATGTCCTGGGTCCAGCGGACCAGAGGATCGAACACCATATGGGAGTATTGCAGCATGCCCCCGGAAAGCTGGACATGGGGATCAAGGGAAACCGGATCCGAGTCAAAGGCCAGTTTGATCTCCTTGGCCAGGACAGGGCCCGCAATACAGGAAAACAGCAGTGCTGCAGCAAGAACAAGCCATCTCTTCTTCATGGTACCTCCGGACTTTTAGGTGTCAAACCAGGGGGACCCCATCAGAATCCCCCGCATTTCATTACGGATTTTCACCTATACCCTTTCATAAAAATTCGGTCAAGGAGAGATGAGCGCTTTCCGCCATCCAGCCGGATCCGGTCTTTCCGCCCCGAACCGGACCATTCGAAACATTTTTAGACAAAAAAGCACTGCCTCCCGCAGGCTTTTGCACCAGGCCCACGGGAGGCGGGCTCTTTCCAAAAAAGTGTTGAATTCCTTACAACCTTGGGCTAGTTTTTTTCACCCTCTTTTGGAGAGCAAAAGACCTGGGATTTCGCCTTTATGGTTTCATTTCTTTTCAAAAAGAATCCACGGGCAATGTTCTCCCAAAGAAACAAACAAAGACCTCCAGGGTCCGGCAGATCATTGAGCTTGCAAAAAAGCTCAATCACATAGACTTATAACAGGAGACCAATCATGCTCAACTGGCGTTCCCCCAAATTTCCGGCTGTCCTCGCCACCGTGCTGACAGCCCTTTTTTTGCCCGTACTGGCCTTCGCCGCCGATGCCGGACACCATGGCGGCCCCCATCTCGATGGCGCCCTGCTGTCCGGCATCTGGGTCATTCCCTTTGCCTGCATGCTTCTGTCCATCGCCATTTTTCCCCTCACCATGCCCCATTTCTGGCATCATCATTTCGGCAAAATCTCCCTGCTCTGGGCCCTGGCCTTTCTCATCCCCTTCACCATCCAGTTCGGCTTTTCCCTGGCGCTTTACGAAACGGTGCACACCCTCTTTCTTGAATACATCCCCTTCATCATTCTGCTTTTTTCCCTGTTCACCGTGGCAGGCGGCGTCCGCCTGAAGGGCAGCCTCGTCGGCACGCCCCTGCTCAACACCACCATTCTTCTCGTCGGCACACTTCTGGCCAGCTGGATGGGAACCACGGGCGCCGCCATGCTGCTCATACGTCCCCTGCTGCGCGCCAACGCCCATCGTCGTTTCAAGGTGCACTCCGTGGTCTTTTTCATCTTCCTTGTGGCCAATATCGGCGGCTCCCTCACCCCCCTGGGAGACCCCCCGCTCTTCCTCGGCTTCCTCAAAGGCGTGTCCTTCTTCTGGACGACCATCCACATGTTCCTCCCCATGGTCATCCTTTCCGCAATTCTTCTCACCCTTTTTTTCATCCTCGATTCCGTTCTCTTCGCCAAAGAAGGCAAACCCATGCCCAAGGGCGAGGCCGCGGGCAAGGGAGAAAAATTCGGCATCGAAGGCACGGTCAATCTGCTGCTCCTTCTCGGCGTAGTGGGCTCCGTCCTCCTTTCCGGCATGTGGAACCCCCATATCTCCGTCACCCTCTACCATGTCCCCATTGAGCTGCAGAACATCGCACGGGACGTCCTCCTTCTCGTCATCGCCGGCCTCTCCCTCAAGCTTACCCATCCGGAAAGCCGCAAAAAAAACGATTTCAACTGGTTTCCCATTCTTGAAGTCGGCAAACTCTTTTTCGGCATCTTCATCTCCATGATCCCCGCCATCGCCATTCTCAAAGCGGGTGAAAAAGGCGCACTCGCCAGTGTCATCAACCTCGTTTCCCACAACGGGGAGCCCGTCAATCTGATGTACTTCTGGCTCACCGGCGTACTTTCCTCCTTCCTGGACAATGCACCGACCTACCTGGTCTTCTTCAATACCGCAGGCGGCGACGCGGCCCACCTGATGACAGACATGGCCGACACCCTCCTCGCCATCTCTGCAGGCGCGGTCTTCATGGGAGCCAACACCTACATCGGCAACGCCCCCAACTTCATGGTACGCTCCATCGCCGAAGATCAGGGCGTAAAAATGCCCAGCTTCTTCGGCTATATGGCCTGGTCCATCGGTATTCTTGTTCCCTGCTTTGTACTGATTTCCCTGATCTTCTTCTAAAAAAAGCCCGGCGGAACGACACGGGGCTTTCCCCTGTCTCCCGCCGGGCTTTTTTCCCAAAAATACCCAAGACGCCTATCTTCCGGCCTCCAGATCCAGCAGCAAACGCTTCCTCGCCAATCCGCTGCTGTATCCGCCCAAACCGCCGCCCGCAAGAATCACCCTATGGCAGGGAATGAAAACAGGCAGAGGATTCTTCCCGTTGGCCCGCCCCACAGCCCTTGCCGCTCCCGACTGGCCCAGCGCGAGGGCCACCTCGCCATAGGAACGGGTTTCTCCATAGGGAATGGCCTGAAGCACACTCCAGACCCGCCGCTGAAACACCGTCCCATCCGGCGCCAGAGGAAGATCAAAACAACGCAGCCTTCCATCCAGAAAAGCCCGAATTTGATCCCCCGCCTCACGCAGCAGCCCATGGCCTTCGCTTGGCACAAAAAAGGGCCCCGCTTCCCCTTCAAAAAGCAGAAAGCGCAGCCCCCTTTCGTCACACAGCAGACGCAGACCGCCAAGGGCCGTGTTCAGGCAGACGCCCTGCAACACATCGCCCTCCATGCCTTACCAGCCCCGCATCAGATAATCATGCATGCTGTCAGCGGCTTTCCGGCCAGCACCCATGGCAAGGATCACCGTAGCCGCTCCGGTCACAATATCACCGCCGGCCCAGACCCCCCGCATGGTGGTTTTGCCGTTTTCCGGATCCGCATCAATGTTCCCCCAGCGGTTGAGGCGAATATCCGGCTCCGAGCTGGTGAGAAGGGGGTTGGCACCCGATCCCACGGCAATGATGGCCAGATCACAGTCCATGGTAAAATCCCCGCCTTCCATGGGCACAGGCCTGCGCCTGCCCGAAGCATCCGGCTCCCCAAGGGTCATGCGTTCACAGGTGACGGTGGTCAGACGGCCCTCCCCATCCCCGTCAAAACGCAGGGGATTGGAAAGGAGGAAAAATTCCACACCCTCCTCCTCCGCATGGTGGGATTCTTCCAGACGGGCGGGCATCTCTTCCCGGGATCTGCGGTACACGATTTTCACGGATTCCGCACCCATGCGCAACGCCGTACGGGCCGCATCCATGGCCACATTGCCGCCGCCCACCACCACCACATTCCGACCTGTGGCCATGGGGGTGTCATAGGCGGGATCATAGGCCTTCATCAGATTGGCCCGGGTCAGGTATTCATTGGCCGAATACACCCCGATCAGATTTTCTCCGGGAATATTCATGAACCGGGGAAGGCCTGCGCCCACACCCACAAAGACCGCATCAAACCCCTCTGCAAAGAGCTCACTCACATCCACGGCCCGGCCCACCACCGTGTTGCAGGCGATCTTCACCCCGAGACTTTCCAGGGTTTTCACCTCCGCCTCCACAATGGCCTTGGGCAAACGGAATTCGGGAATCCCGTAGATCAAAACCCCACCTGGCTTATGAAAGGCTTCAAAAAGGGTCACGTCGTGGCCTTTCAGAACCAGATCCCCCG
The DNA here is from genome assembly GCF_034006065.1 of Desulfobotulus sp. Classification (NCBI taxonomy): domain Bacteria; kingdom Pseudomonadati; phylum Thermodesulfobacteriota; class Desulfobacteria; order Desulfobacterales; family Desulfobacteraceae; genus Desulfobotulus; species Desulfobotulus sp. Next base: position 12,462 of record NZ_JAVETM010000010.1, read on the forward strand.
CCACGGTGAGACCCGCAGGCCCGCTGCCCACAACCGCCACCCGCTTGCCCGTGGCCGCCTTTTTTTCCGGCAAAGAGCCGTCGCCCTTTGCCCGCTCCCAATCCGCCAGAAAACGCTCCAGATTGCCGATGGCCACGGGGCTGCCCTTTTTCCCAAGAACACAGAGCCCCTCACACTGGCTCTCCTGGGGGCAGACCCTTCCACAGACCGCAGGTAGGGCATTCTTTTCCCAGATGGTGCGGATGCCTTCGGCAAACCGGCCCTCGCCAATGGCCTTGATGAACTGGGGAATGGGAACCCCCACAGGGCAGCCCTGAACACACTGGGGATTTTTGCACTGGATGCAGCGGGAGGCTTCGGCCATGGCCATTTCCTCCGTGTATCCCAGGGGCACTTCCAGAAAATTATGCCGACGCACACCCGCAGGCTGCTCCGGCATGGGCTGCCGGTCTTTGGCTGTCTTCTTTCCTTCCTGCATACCGATCCTCCGGATTCTTCAGGCCTGTTCCAGGGTTTTTGTCTGGGCATCCATGCGGCAGTGATGGGCCTCCATGGCGCTGCCTTCCTCTTTTTTATAGGCCTTGAGACGCTGGGCCAGGCCATCAAAATCCACCCGATGCCCGTCAAATTCCGGGCCATCCACACAAGCGAACTTCACCTTGTCTCCCACACTCACCCGGCAGCCCCCGCACATGCCCGTACCATCAATCATGATGGGGTTGAGGCTGACCAGGGTATGGATGGCTTCAGGCCGGGTCATCTCGCTCACCGCCTTCATCATGGGAACAGGACCGATAGCCACCACCAGATCCGGCCTGTCTTCCCCAAGAATCCCCTTCAGGGCATCGGTGACAAAGCCTTTTTTTCCGGTGGACCCGTCATCACTCATGGCAATGAAGACATCGGAAAGCCCGGCCATCTTATCCTTTAAGATCATGAAGTCTGCTGTCCGGGCACCAAGAATGGTGGTCACCCGGTTTCCGGCCTCCTTCATGGCTCTGGCAATGGGATGCAGAACGGCAATGCCCGTGCCTCCGCCCACGCAAACCACATGCCCCACCTTTTCAATGTCCGTGGGACGGCCCAGAGGGCCGATGAGATCCACATACCCCTCCCCTTCCTTCAGACCGGCAAAAAGAGCTGTGGATTTTCCCACCACCATGAAGATCACCGTTACCGTTCCTGCCTCAGGATCCGTATCCGCCATGGTCAGGGGAATGCGCTCCCCCGTTTCCGTAGCCTTTAAAATCACAAACTGACCGGGCCTTGCCTTGCGCGCCACCCTCGGAGCTTCGATCTCGTGGAGAATCACCGAAGATGCCACAAGCTCTTCCCGCCTTACGATCTTGAACATGGTTCCTCCTGTAAGAATATTTTCTTAAAGCTCTCTTACATAAACACAGGCGCTGCGGAAATCAAGTTTCAGGCCCCACAATTAAACACATGTTTAATAAGCAGCGCCCTTTTCCGCACTTTCCGTGAACCGTTTGCCCTCCTGCGGAGTCAGTGCTACAAGGGCCATGGTCTCCGCAAATCGGAGGCGTCATTCCACAGGATCAACAGAAGGAAAAGCCATGCGTTTTTTTGACAGCCACTGCCACATTGAAGACGAAAGGGCCTATGGCCGAGACCAGAAGGAGGTCATTGCACGGGCCCAGGATGCAGGCGTACGCTGCATGATGGTTGTGGGCATCACCCTGGAACGTTCCAGGGCCGCCATTGCCCTGAGCGAAGCCCACCCCGGCCTTTTTGCCAGTGTGGGGGTCCATCCCCATGACAGCGGAAGCTGTAACGGCAGCATCATCAGCGCCCTCACCACCCTGGCCCGCCGCACAAAGGTCAGGGCCTGGGGCGAGTGCGGTCTCGATTTCAACCGCATGCATGCCCCCATGGATGTGCAGGAAAAGTGGCTGGAAGCCCAGGTGGATGCGGCGCTAGCCCTGAAGCTTCCCCTCATTTTCCATGAAAGGGACTCCCGGGGCAGACTTCTCGATATGCTCCGCAGCATATCGCCCTCAGGGCTTTCCGGTGTGGTACACTGCTTCTCCGGAACCCTTGAGGAAATGAAGGGGTATCTGGATCTGGGGCTTCACATCGGCATCACGGGCATTCTCACCCACAAACAAAGGGGGGAGGAATTGCGGAGCATGGTGCGTATGCTGCCCGATGACGGCATCCTCATTGAAACGGACGCGCCCTACCTTACTCCGTCCCCGGAACGCAACCACCACAAGCGCAACGAACCTGCCTTTGTGCCCAGTGTGCTGAAAACCCTGGCTCCCATCCGGAAAACTCCGGAAAAGGAGCTAGCCGAGATCGTCTTCCACAACACCTGCGAACTCTTCCGGGTTCGTCCCGAAGAAATTCCCTAATTCTTACGCATTAAAACCGTGACCGCCTCTTCCAGTCCATCCAGGGAAAGGGCATACATGGGAAAAATCTGGCTGATCAGGTTAATGCTGGCCGTATACCCCCACATCCGGGGGTGTACGGGATTCAGCCACACACTGCGGGGAAAGGTTTCCGCCAGAAACTTCAGATTTTCAATGCTGGGCCGACCACTGCGATCCTGAATATGAATGGCTCCGTTACGGGCCATCAGCTCATAGGGAGCCATGCTGGCATCCCCTACGAAAATCAGCCGGGTTTCCGGGTCTTTCCTGGCAAAATCCATGATACGCACAGGCTTTCTGTATCTGTGGGGGTCTTCCCATACGGTGTCATAGATGGTGTTGTGGAAAAAAAAGGTCCGCACTTCCTTGAACTGGGATCGTGCATAATCAAAAAGGGTCTGCACCACATCCACGTAAGGATCCATGGACCAACCGCCATTATCAATGAACAGCATGACCTTGAGCCTGTCCCGCAGACTGCGGTCGAACATGATCTCAATTTCCCCTGCGTTTTTCAGGGTCTGGCGCAGGGTAGCCTCCACATTCACCTGGTCCCTGGGACCGACGGGCGCCATGTTCCGCAGCCGTTTCAGAGCCTCCCCCACCTGAGACTGGGTAAGGGGGCCGCTTGCGGAATAATCCTTGTAGCGACGCTCCCCAGCCACCTTCACCGCAGACTTGTTTCTGGAAACGCCCCCCACCCGCATGCCTTCGGGGTGATAGCCGGAATGGCCCACAGGCGAGGTCCCTCCGGTACCGATCCAGCGGTTGCCACCGTCATGGCGCTCCGTCTGATCCTTAAGGCGCTCCTTGAAATATTCGATGAGCTCATCAGGAGACAATCTGGCGATCTTTTCCTCATCCAGCCCCAGGGCCCTTGCGATCTCCTTGGGGTCTTTCAGCCATTCATCAAGGAGAGCACGCGCCATGGCCTCCAGTTCAAAACCCTCCTCCACGGAAAGCTCCACCCCCTCAAAATGATGGGCAAAGGCCTGATCAAACAGATCAAAATGCCGTTCACTCTTCACAAGGATGCTCCGGGAGGCCATGTAAAAATCGTCAAGGGATCGGATGAGCCCCATCCCCATGGCCTTATGCAGGGTAAGGAAGGCCGTGGGACTCACCGGGATTCCCACATTTTTCAGAAGATAAAAAAAAGCTACAAACATAGAGGTTTTCCTTCAGGGCCTGTTGACAATGCATTCCGGAAAGAAAAAAAACCTCCCCTCCGGAACGAACCCATCCTCCCAGGAATCAGAGTCCCTTCCGACGGTTCACAAGACGGGTCACCCGCTCATAGTCCGGGCTTTTCTTAAACAGTACCCCAAGAAAGGGAACCTGCCCCTTCACAAGATCTGCGGCCTTGAAATCCGGATCCGCATCCAGCGCCCGCATCCAGTTGATCAGCTCTCGGGTGGCAGGCCGTTTCTCAATGCCATCCACATCCCTCAGCTTATAAAAGGTTTCTATGGCGTTTTCCGCAAGCTTTGTATCCATGGCGGGAAAATGCACATCAATAATGCGCCGCATCATTTTCGGGTCAGGAAAAGCGATGTGATGGAAATTACAGCGGCCGAGAAAGGGATCAGATAGGTCCTTTTTAGCGTTGGATGTAATGATGATCACAGGCCTGTGGTTTGCTCGTACCGTTTCATCCACCTCTATGATATCAAACTGCATCTGGTCCAGGACATCCAGCATGTCATCCTGAAAATCCGTATCCGCCTTATCAATCTCATCAATGAGCAGCACCACACGCCTTTCCGCCGTGAACGCCTGGCCGATCTTGCCCATGCGGATGTATTCCCGGATATTGCTCACATCCCGTTTGGAATCCCCGAAACGACTGTCGTTAAGACGGGTCAGAGTATCATATTGATACAGGGCCTCGATGAGCTTCATGCTGGACTTCACATTGAGGATAGTCAGCGGCATGCCCAAGCTCTCGGCAATGGCGTGGGCCAACATGGTTTTACCCGTTCCAGGTTCCCCTTTCAGCAGAAGGGGCATTTCCAGGGCCATGGAAATATTCACAATACTGGCCAGCTCATCGTCAAGTACATACCGCTTTGCACCGGTAAATTGCACACCGGAAATTTTTTTCATCGTGTTTCTCCTTAAAGACCGTTTGTTTCAAAAAAATCCGGCATCTACAATGGGCAAAGCCCCGCCATTCGTCAAGGCCTTACTTGCACTTCTTACTGGATTTTCCCTCCCAAGGCCTTGGGCTCCCCAGGCAGAATGCGCTGCCCGCACACCTCACCCATTGCTCCTCCGGCCCCCAAAAAATAAAAATCTCCGTCCAAAATCCCTTCTTATCGGAGCCTCTCCTTCTGATCCTCATTGCACATCCCAACTTTGACAATTGACATGGGGCCGACCTTGGTGATAAGGGTCTGTGCTTGATAAAATAAAATTTCCTGCTGAAAAACCATAGACTTGAGGAGCTGTCATGTTTGGCATCGGCATACCGGAACTGATTATCATCCTTGTGATTGCCCTTGTGGTTTTCGGGGCCTCCAAACTCCCCGAAATCGGTTCCGGGCTCGGAAAAGCCATACAGAACTTCAAGCAGGCTTCCAAGACTGGCGAAACACAAAAGCCCGAACTAGACGAAAAAAACAAAAAAGATCCGGAAGCATAAAAAACCCTGCGGCGCCCAACTTTTCTGTGAGCACAAAAGTCATGGGGATAGGCCATTGACATCCGTTGCATTTAAAAGTATGCGTGCAAAGGATCATCGCTTCAGTTTATGGTCGGGGGTAAAATAAATAACCCCTGTAATACCCCGAAACCCTGACCATATCATTGGATCAGACTTTCAGTGAATATGCAGAGGCTGAAAAACATTCAGGTAAACCACAAAGGACCGGATACCTGGGGTCGTATCCCCAACCTGGCGGATTGAAGGGCTTTTCCTGACCCCGCACAAAAACCATAGTTTTTACCACGGCGTCTGTCGTGTCTGCATTGCTGGATTTTTTGTGTCCCCAGCGTTTCCTCATACGGTAACAGGAACACACAATTTTCAGTCTGCACCCAAAGTTCAGGTTTAAAAATCACCAAACCACCAAAAAGGAGAGATGGAAAATGCCACTGATTGAACGCAGAGACCAGGACTTCCTGCTGCACGAAGTATTCAACGTCAGCCAGTTCAGCGAGTTCGAGAAGTATGCGGACTTCAACAAGAAGACCTGCGACATGATCGTTACCGAAGCCAGAAACCTGGCCATCAAAGAAATCCTGCCCACCAACAAGATGGCAGACAAAGAAAACGGTCATCCCGATGCCGTAAAACTCATCGACGGTCAGGTAAAGGTTCCCCCCTCATTCCACAAGCCCTACAAACTCTTCTGCGACGGTCAGTGGCTGGCCATGTGTGACGACCCCGAATTCGGCGGTCAGGGCATGCCCCACCTTCTGGCCATGGCTGCCGGTGAATACTTCACCTCCGCCAACTGTGCCTTCATGATGTACCCCGGCCTGACCCACGGCTGCGGCAACATCCTTGCCACCTTCGGCACCGAAAAGCAGAAGCAGCTCTATGTGAAAAACATCTTCACCGGAAAATGGGGCGGCACCATGTGCCTCACCGAGCCCGTTGCCGGTTCCGACGTAGGCGCTCTGGTCACCAAAGCCACTCCCGTGGGTGACGGCACCTATAAGATTGAAGGCGGCAAAATCTTCATCTCCGGTGGCGACTCCGACATGGTCGAGAACATGGTACATCCCGTTCTGGCCCGTATTGAAGGCGCACCCGCAGGCACCAAAGGGATCTCCCTCTTCCTTGTTCCCAAGTACCGGGTCAATGACGACGGATCCCTGGGTGAATTCAACGATGTGGAAACCGTAGGCATCGAAGAAAAAATGGGCATCCATGGCAACGCCACCTGCACCCTGGCCTTCGGCTCCAAGGGCAACTGCATTGGCGAACTCATCGGCGAACCCAACAAGGGCATGAAGTACATGTTCCTCATGATGAACGAAGCCCGTCAGGGTGTGGCCATGCAGGGCCTTGGCTTTGCCACCGCCTCCTACTGCAACGCCATCCAGTATGCCAAGGAACGCATCCAGGGTCCCAACCTCCTGAAGGCCGTTCTTGAAGGCGACCTGACCGGTGTTCCCATCATCCAGCACCCCGACGTACGCCGCATGCTTCTGTTCATGAAAGCCTATGTGGAAGGCTGCCGCTTCCTGGTTTACTTCCTGAACAGCTGCTTTGACAAAGCCAATACCACGGCCGATGAAAAAGAAAAAACCAAATGGGAAGGTCTCATCGAAATCCTGACCCCCATTGCCAAGTCCTACTGCACGGACAAGGCCGTTGAAGTGGCCTCCACCGGCGTTCAGGTCTATGGCGGTTACGGCTTCATCGAAGAATATCCCCAGGCCCAGCACTACCGCGATGCCAAAATCACGGCCATCTATGAAGGCACCAACGGCATTCAGGCCATGGACCTTCTTGGTCGCAAACTCGGCATGCGCAAAGGCAAGCCCATCATGGATCTCATGGGCGAGATCAACAAAACCGTTGCCAAGGCCCGTGAAAACGGCCTGGAAAAAATCGCTGACAGCCTTCAGGCTGCCCTGAACAAGCTTGGTGAAGTGGCCATGACCATCGGTGCCGCTGCCATGAGCGAAAAAGCCCTGGACGCCTTTGCTTCCGCCACCCCCTTCTGCGAAGTTGCAGGTGACGTGGTTATGGCATGGGCATGGGCCGAGCGTGCTGCTGTAGCCAAGGCCGCCGTTGAAGGTGCCAAGAAAAAAGATAAGCCCTTCTATGATGGCCAGATCGCAACGGCCAAATACTTCTACGAGCAGCTTCTTCCCACCGCCATGGGCAAAATGGACGCTGTGAAGAACCTGACCGCTGCTGTAATGGAATTCCCCGAAGAAGCCTTTGTCGGGTAATCCATCATAGTCACGTAAGGTAAAATCATGAGGGGAGGATCCATCCGGATCCTCCCCTCTTTTTATGCTTAATTTTTTCCCCAAGAAATAAAAAAGGGGGAGCGAAAATCCCCCCCCTTCTACGTTCTTTCAAATCTAAAGCGCCTTAACGCTCATAGACCACGGCCGCCTCTGCACTACCCGCAGTGAACGTAATAACCGCAGCCCTTGGGGCAGGATCCGCTCCGGTGATGGCAACCCTGGAGGTGCAGGAACCCAAGGCGTTTGTGACACAAGAGGGCGCAGTCACATGGAAATCTCCTGTGATCATCTCAACATCAGAGGTAATCTGTACGCCCGGAATCGGAGTTCCACCTTCCGTCAGCGTAAGGACAATATCCCTGCTTCCTGCGATGTTTGTCGGTGCTACGGTCAGCTGCCAGAAAGGCTCGTCAGGACGACGATAGGTGACTGTCACCTCCGCATCTCCTGCGAAATATGTGATGTTGGCGGTATCATCTTTCAGCGCACCGGGTCCTATGGTCACCGTAGATACACAGGTGCCACTGATTCCCGTTGTACAGGCCGTTGCCTGAATGGCAAACGCTCCCTTTGTGATTTCCACCTGAGGAACAATGGTGACAAAGGGTAAGGGGATATCATCGCCTCCGTCTTCCAAGCCCAGCAAGATCTGCGTGCTGCTTTGAATAGTTTTGGGATTCACACGCAACTCCCAGGGCAGGATGGAGGAAAAGACCAGGGTCCCTTCATCCACAAGGCTGGCGCTTTCATCACTGCTGGTTGCCACAAAAATCAAGCGTGCAGATCCCACGGGCTGATGCCGGGTGTCCGCTGCAGGATTGGCCCCCAGGTGGATCGTGTTGGTATTGGCAGGGTAGACCAGTCGCAGTTCCGCAAGGCCATGCTTGGTCTTGACCGTTCCCTTGGTTGCCACAGGAGCGGCACCTTCCTTATCAATACCATAAACCATACCGCCCAAAAGACTGGCGCCCATGGCATAACGAAGTCCTGTCGCTCCATTAGCGTACAGCCTCTGGACATCCAGGCTTCCCGAACTGATATTGCCAGCCACAAAGCGGCTTTTGTCCTCTGCCCTGGCATTAAAGATCACCAGCCTGTCATTCGCCTCCACCATCCGGTTGATGCCATTGCGCAGGACCGATGCCGTTGCCAGATTCACCCCACCATCCGTATGGGAAAATTCCCTCAGATTCGCACTTTGCCTTGTGCGCCCCTGAACGCCGGATGCAATGACCGAATCCAATACCCCAAGATTCACAATCGTGCCATCGGGCACCGCATTCCCATAACGGTCTGTCACAATCAGACCCAGCTTCCGACTGTAAAAGCCCGGTGTGCTTTCCAAGCCATTGTCAGGTCCGTCATTTAAGTTAACAATGGCATCCCTGGAGACCGTACTCAAGGCAATGGTATGCGCTGGACCCGACGCAATGGATATCTGCCGCAGCACTGTCACCACCCGTGGGTTCAGGCTGGCACCCACTGCATCCACAGCCTCAACCTGTATTTCCACAATACCAGGCAGGGTTCCCGCCCGGAGGTTGAAGTTCGCATACCCGTCCTTGGTAATAATTGAAATGGCATCCGTGCTGCTGGCCAGAGTGCCACTGGCATTTTCTCCGCTGATCATCTCCCCGCCACTGGGACGTGCAAGGAACGCGATCCTCAGATTGTTGTAAGCAACATCCGGTACCCGGATGCCGGTTTCGTCCACAAGCTGCACAGTAACACCGGCATTGTCCGTTCTCCCCACGCCTGTTACCGCAATTTCATCATTGCTTATGGAGATCAGACGAATGCTGGCGGGAATCTGGGATCCCAGGGTTCCGAAACCAAGGGAAGCGGAGGCAATGGCCGGATAATCTGCCAGAGAAAGGCTTGCCGCGCCCGGCGTATTGGCCGAACGGACCTTGAAGGCAACACGGCCGGATGCAACTTTTAAGTTGTTTTCAATGACAGTCCCTGAGGATGCATAAAGCCTTACGTTTGTACCATCTTCAATGGGATTTCCATGGGCATCCGCGAGCACAATCGTAACCGTGGCTTCCGAAACCCCATCCGCCGGAATGCTTGCGGGCTGTACGGAAATAAGTGATCGCGTATTGTCCGGAGGCCCGGGAATGAAGGTAACGGTTTTCTCGTCCGCGTAACCAGAAACCCAGGCTTCTACCTGGGCGATACCCGTCCTCACCGGTGCCCGCAGCATGACCTCGGCAACACCGCTTGCGTCCGTATCATCTTCCTGGGCAACAAGGGTTCCCAGCGTTGTACTGAATCGAACCGTAAGCCCAGGAATGGGACGGTTCTGTGTATCCAACACCACAGCCCTCACCGCCCTTTGCCTTACCCCATCGGCAACGATGCTGCTTTCCGCCAGCGTCAGAGTCACCGAGCTCACCCTTGGGGCCTCTGCATTGACGTTAACGGTGATGTCCCGTGATATCTGATCATTGTTGGCCAGCTCAAAGCGGATAGCCTCTGTACCCATCTGAAGACCTGCGGTATAGGTCACGCGAACTTCACCATCCGCGTCCGTAGCCCCTGAAACGGCAGACAGCGTCCCTCCAATTGTGGGGTTGGTCACAATGGAAAAGCGCAGGGTCTCACCCGGTACAGGATTATTATGGGAATCCGTCACGCGGGCGGTCAATACCGAAGTTTCCCCTGCGTTGATGGTCGTCTGAGCTGCGGTCACACTGATCTTGTCTGGTGTTCCTGCAACCAGTGTGACAGAACCCGTTTTGACAACCCCTTCCGCAGAGGCTGTTATCACCGCAGTCCCCACCCGTGTACCGGACGTGAGCTGTACCGTCGCGATCCCTTCCGTACCTGTGGTTGCTGTTGCGGAAGATAAGGTACCCTGGGTTGTATGAAAGTCCACGCGCACACCTTGTAAACCAACACCTGCAGCATTTTTTACGGAAGCCCGGACCACAACGTTGCTGCTTCCATCTGCAACAACCTGACTTGCTCCCATGGTGACGGTCACTTCACTAACGACCTTGCTGTCCGATCCAGGCGTCCCTCCGCCCGACGTGTCCGTCCCCGTTTTTGACCCCCCATCATCCCCGCATCCTGCCAGAGGCAGAAACAAAAATGCCATCAGAAAAAGCACTGCCAGAAATTTGAATCTTTTTGCCGTCATGCGTGTGACATCCTTTCCCGAATATAGACTGTCCCTCTTATGCCAGGGATGATTCACCATCTCAAAAAAAACATGCTCCATCAGTCCAACCTCGGATTTTCAAGCTGAACAATTCTGGGAGTCAGAAAAATCAGAAGCTCTGACTTGGTTTCTTTTTTGGTCTGACTCTGGAAAAGCCAGCCCAGGAGGGGGATCTGACTGAAAAAAGGAATGCGGTTATTCGATGTGGCAAGGTCTGTGGTGACCACGCCACCGATGACAATGGTATCACCGTCATTGACCAACAATTCCGTATCCACCTTTTTGGTCCGCAGCGCAGGACCATCCACGGTCATGGTATGGATATCGTTTTTATCAATGCTCACCTTCATGGCCACCCGGTTATCCGCCGTCACATGGGGCGTCACTTCCAGCTTGAGATCCACATTCTTAAAGGCCGTGATCACATCCCCATCCTTGTTCCGCGTGGTATAGGGGTATTCAAAGCCCTGATTGATGGTGGCGGTTTTATTATCCAGGGTGACAATACGGGGAGAGGAAACAATCTTGGTTTCCCCCCGCTGTTCACTGAGATTCAATCTTGCGTTCAAAGCCAGCTGAGATCCGGCAATGCGGGCAAAGTGCAGGCCGATATTTCCGGCCCCTGTGGGGGTGTTCAGGGAGACATTGTAGCCATAGCGACCGCCAAGGACATCCTTTTGCACCGTTGCATAGGGACTCTGGTTCACACCCCCCGTGTTCCCCTGCCACTCCGCCCCGAGATTTCTTTCAAAATCATCGCTGGCCTCCACAATTCTCGCCTCGATCACAACCTGGGGTGTGATCTTATCGATTCTCGCAATGATGGACCGGGCCTTTCCAATGACTTCCGCCGTATCCGTCAGAATCAGCTGGTTGTTGCGCACATCCGCACTGGCCTTGCCCCGCTCCGTGAGCAAATTCTGCACATGGGGCATGATTTCCGAAGATACGTTGGAGTAGTTGATCAGAATGTATTCTGTCATCAGTGGGGCAAGGTCGCTTTCCCGTCGTTCATTTTCCTGCCTTGCCCGCAGAACCTCCTGGCGAAGGCTTTCTTCCCTGCGCAGGGTGGTCATGGTGGCGATGCGGATAATATTGCCTTCCTCAATCATGCCCAGTCCATTCATCCGGAGAACCAGATCCATAATCTGATCCCAGGGAACAGGATGCTCCAGGCTCATGGTCACCTTGCCGCTGACATCCTTGTCAATGGCGAAGTTCCGGCCACTGATATGCTGCAAAATTCTGAAAACATTCTTGATATCCGTCTCATAAAAATCAATGGATATGGGAGTGCCGGAAAAAGCCTTCACAGGAGCGCCCCCACCCGAAGTCTCCGGGCTGTTCTCTGGCCCAGGGGAGGGAATCTTCTCAGCCATCCGGGCCAGCTGGATCGTCGGATCCGCCGGAAGCTCCCGGGCGATGGGCAAAGGTGGTTGCACCTTTTTTTCTTCCGATCTGCCGATAAATTCTCCCTCTATGGGCCGTGGCCCCACACGACTGGCTTCAAACCGCAGCTCCAGACGATTCCCCTGCTGGTTCACCACATAGGGAACAGGCTCCCTCAGCTCCATCACAAACAACGCCTCTCCATGGGCTCCCATGGAAGGCAACACCTGATCCAGAGCGCTTTCAAACCCTCGGGTGATCAGGGGACGCTGATGATGCTGTGGAAGGTGGGTTTCTTTCAGAAAAAGACGCAACCGCCGATCCCCTTCCATGGTAATCTCATGGGTCACAGGCTGTGTTGTTTCAATGAAGACCTGGGAGCGTCCTTCGGGAAGGGCCGTAAAACCAAGATCCTTTACCTCCGCAGGGCCGCTTTTTTTCTCAAGACTTGCCACTGCAGCCTTTCCACCCGAAGCCCCGGACACGAAAATCGCATACCCTTCAGCAACGGAGCGGGATTCATAGGCCCGGAGACTTTCTTCTGTGGTATCCAGCACCACCCGGACCTTATCCGGGTATGCATAGTGGCGTACGCCATGGACATGGGGACTTCCCACGGCAAGGCGTTGTTCGCCCCTGAACGGGGAACGGAGCCCTGCGATGTCCAGCACAATGCGCGGAGGATTCTCAACGGTAAAAACATGCACGTCCCGAAGGGGCGCGCTGGCAAGAACATTCACCCGTACGCCTTCGCCCTCCTTTTCTGACCGTATGTCGACAAGGCGGGGAACCGTATCCGCGCCAGGGGGGGTAACCGCCTTTTCAGTCCCTTCCGAAAGCGTCCCTTTTTCCACAGGGGCTCCACTTCCACCGGCATCGGGAATCCTGGCCAGCCCCCCCCCAGAAACCCCAGGGGCTTTTGTATCAAAGGCAATGCGAAGGGCGTTTTTCCCCTCGCTTTTCACCTCGTAGGGAATATCATCCCGCAATACAAGTCCCAGGCGGACTTCCGCCTCGGAAATATTTTCTGCAAAAAATGACAAGACTGCTCCGCCATAGGTTTTTTCCGGCAGGGCATCTGCAGCCAGGACCGTATCCGGAAAATACAGCCGGACCCCTGGAGGATCCTTTTCCTTGACTGCCGTATAGGTCAGATACCCTTCGGAAGTCACAAGCAGGCTTGTTTCACTTTCCGTGACCTCAAGCGCCATTTTCTCAATCCGGTTACGTGGCGCTTGCGCCACCTCCGAAACCCCTTCCACCCCCGATCGGGGTGTACAGGCCACCAGAATACCGGCCACGAGAACAACGCCTGCCATCCGCAATCTGTTTTTTATGCTCACCTTGCCAATCCCCCACATAATCTATTCTCCGGTCGGCTTCTGGAGTTTCAGTTCACGCCGCTCTTCCCGGACGGATCCGGAAAGATCCTCGACGATTTCCGTTACCACAACGCGGTCTCCTTCAATGGCCGTGACCTTGCCCGAGTGCAGGCCCATATAGGTGCCCATGGATACCACATACCCCCGCCCACTGGATTCTTCCACCATGGCCCTGGCACCCATGGGAGACCGGACAATCCCCACAAGCCTGAGCTGGCTCAGATCCACCTTTTCCAAAGGCGTCTGCGGAACCCGCCGCTCCAAACGCTTATCATCCTCCCTTTTCACCTGGGGCCTTTCCTGAATCAGGGGTCTGAAAGGGTCAATACGTCCCTCCGGATTGTAGACACGGGCATCCGCCACAAGGGAGAGCGTCATCTTCTCATCCCGGATGTCCTCTTCCCGGATCAGGCCATGAATCGTTGCATGACCGCCTGCCTCCTGCTTAAGGACTTCTTTTTTTTCTGCATCCGGAACTTTCGCTTTGACGCTGGTTTCTTCAGCCTGTTTTTTTTCCGCTTCCGTCCCTACTCCCGAAGCAGGTCCAGGTTCTGCACTCACCACCGCTTCCGGGGAAGCCACTGAAACCGCCTGGTCCCGAACACTGGACATCTCCTCTGGAGGCTTTTGGCCGGATTGGTTTTTCTCGTCCGAAACCAAGCCTTCTTTTACCCCTTCCGACACCGCTGGTTTTTTTTCCGCTTCCGCCATGTCTTCAGAAAAAATAATGGTGCGTCGCACCACTTCCGCCTTTTCCCGGGGCGCAGGCGGAGGCGGCGGATCTCCGCACGATACCAGGAGGACAAGACTCAATATCCCGCACAGGCAACTTCCCCCCACAGATCCAGGTTTATGCCCTTTTTTTGCTCTCATCATTTCCTGCGACCTCCCTTTGCAGGTTCGGCGGGTTCCGGTTCCACAAATCGGTATGTCACAATCTGGCAGCGCGTCCGAAGCGTTGATCCGCCATCCCTTCCTCTCTGAATCTGCATGTCCACATCCCGCACATTCACCACGCGGTGCATACGGGCCAACATATCAAGAAAGGCCACCGTTTCGTGAAAGCCCCCCACCATCTCAACGGAAACCGGGATTTCTGCGTAAAACTCCCGACGGACTTCCGTTTCTGGCTTAAACAGCAGAAAATCCAGTCCAGCATCCCGGCCCGAAGCCGAAATACTGGCAAGCAGCATGGGGATTTCGCGACTTTCCGGCAAGGCCCGCATGGCCTCCTTGAAAGCCAGATCCATCTCCGCCTTTTTTTCCTGAAGCGGTTTCAGCTGCCGCAGATCCGTACGCGCTTTCTGAATACGCCCATCCGCCCGCCGGATATCCTCCCCCAGTTTTGTGAGGGTCTGCACCTTGGGAAGATAGAGAAAATAAAAAAAACCACCACACAGCAGGCCCAGGGTAAGCACAACCGCCAGGATGCGCTGGGGCCGGGTTAAGGCATTAATCTGATCAAAAAGGGGCTGCAACTGCGCAGAAAGCGTCTGCATCTGCCCCTTCAGAACTCCGCGAAAAGCCTTTTTTCGATCTTCTGTCATGGTTTTTACCTTCTGTTGATGCGCCCTTCCGATCCGTCTCCATGGGCTTTTGGGTTTTCATTCACGTATAAAGCCATGGAACAGGCCCCACCCCGGGCCACGGAGCCCATCCCCCCGAATCCAGATCAGGTATCTTTTTTTCTCTGGCATACAAGGGAAAAGGCCCGCAGCGCCACCGTTCCCTGCATCTGCTGGCGGACGCTTTCAAGGCTCACGGAAGAAAAAAAGCCATTTTTTTCAAGATTGGTCATAAAGTCCGCTACGGTTTTATCATCCAGAGCAAGCCCTGACATCTGCACCCGGCTCTGATCCCCCTTATAGGACAGAAGCCACATGCGCTGAGGAATCACATCCTCGGTAAGGGCTTCAAAGATCTCCACCGGCAGGCGACGTCCCTCTTCAAGGGATCCCAGCACCTTCATCTTCTGCTCTAAAACTTCAAGCTCCTTGCGGATCACCCCCACCTGCCTTGCCTGGGCTTCCAGGCTGGAGGCTTCCTTCTGCCTCTGGGCAAGAAGTTCCTTCTGCTCCCCGATCTGGGTCTCCAGGCGGACCGCAACCACTCCCATCACCAGAAAAACCAGTACCAGGGAGAGCATAAAAATGGAAATCTGACGCCGGATGTTCTCTTTTTTACGGGCTGCCCGGAAAGGCAAGAGGTTAATACGTATCATTTGTCTTCCACCCTTCTCAGCGCCAGTCCCATGGACACCGCAGCCTGAGGAGCCATCTTTCGGATGTAGTCTCCTTCAAATCGGTCCGCATCCACATGCACCGTTGCAAAGGCATCCAAAAGGGATACCTCAGACCCGGTCTGCACAGCCAGGGCGTCCACAAAGGTTTCCGCATGGGCACCCCCCCCGGACACCACGATGCGCTCCACGCGATCGCCCGGATAGGTGGAATAGAAAAAGTCCATGGCTCTGCCGATTTCCGTACACCATTGCCCGACAATTTCGCCCACAATGCCGTCCAGTTCACCGGAGGAAATTTTTTCTCCGCCCCCCGCCAGTTTCAGCGCCTCGGCTTCTTCTTCCGAACATCCCGCACGGCCTCGGATTTTCGAATTGATCTGCCGCGTTCCCAGGGACATATCCCGGATGAAGACCGAGTCACCATTTTTGATGATGTTCAAGGACATTTTGGCCGCTCCCACGTGCAAAAGCACAACCTCGTCTGCGGAAAGGCCATAAATTTCCTCATAGATATTCTGCACGGCAAAGGCCTCCACATCCACCACACAGGGAGTCAAGCCCGCAAGCTCCACAACATCCACATACTGGGTGACCACCTCTTTTTTCGCGGCAACAAGAAGGACATTCAGCTGATTCGGGTTCTGGGCAGCGGGTCCAATCACCTGAAAATCCATGCGGATATCTTTGATATCAAAGGGAATGTACTGTTCCGCCTCCACAAGGATGCTCTTTTGCAGGCTGTCTTCATCCATGACAGGCATGGTGACTTTTTTTATGATGGCCGAATGTCCACCGATGGAGAGCGCCACCTTCTCATTCCGGATATGATATTTCGAAAAAAGCTCCCGGATCACAGTGGCCACATGCTCCGGATCCCGGATAACGCCGTCTTCGATGGCTCCGGGATTCAAGGGCATAGCCCCGAATGATTTCAGGGTTTTTCCCTTTTTTGACGTCACAACCTCTGCTGCCTTGACCATGGCAGAACCAATGTCCAGCCCCACAAGATGAGTTGTTTTTCCAAACAGCATGGCAGCCTTTCTTACCTGGTGAGTAAACGGAAAACCCCCTTTTCTCCCCGAGCCGTTCCAGAAGACCCGATCCCCTTGCTGGGCTCGTGTGAAGGATTTCCCGGATTCTGCGCTCCCTTCACAGGACCGCTTTTTAATGGATATAGACCATGAATTAGGGGCAATCTTCCGACAAAACACTGTTCAAGTCAACATCTTTGGAAAGAGCTTCACGGATGCAAAGGCTCTCGTTCCTGATACGGGTACAAAAAAAACACATAGCGCCTGAAAAGGCACATGGGAAGCTCCCCTGTGCCCGGCATTGGGAATGCCTGCCATGGGTCCCCTGAAGCCGGACAGCCTTTTCTTTATCCGACCGCCTGGATAGGCATCCAGCCGGTTTTTGAGCGAAAGCCTTACGGGGACATCTGGAAAAGCAAATACCAGGCCATGCCCAGAAAGGCGCCCCTGCTCCCCTTTCCAAGGGCGCAAACCCCAAGACTTGACATTTTTTGACAATTTTTACAAAAAAATGTCAGCCCCTGCCCTTGAGCTTCCCACACAAATCCTCTACATTGGCACCGGCAAAGATGCCTCTGCCCAGCCCCTCACCCCTTCACAGGAAACGCAGCACCCCATGAGCGACTTCAAGCTTATTTCCGCGCCCAGCCCCCCTGAAAAGGGTCCGGACATCTCCGCGCGGCAATCCTTCACCCTGGTGAAATATTTTACCCTCAGCAGCCTCATTCTCATGTTCATTGGCGCCATCATCCTTTCCACCCTGCATACCCATCTGGTCCGGAATCTCCTCATCCAGAAAAGCGAGGAATACGGACAACTTCTGGTGGAAAACCTCAATCACCAGATTTTCATGCAGTTTCTCATTCCCGTCTATCTCCAGTATGGTCAGATCCAGCTCAAAGATCCCCAGCAATTCCAACGTATGGACGCTGTGGTACGCAACACCCTCCACAGCTTTCGGCCGGACATGGTCAATATCTATGACCTCGACAATGTGATTTCCTACAGTTTCAACTCAGAGATCATCGGAGAAAAAAATCTGGGCGGCACCGGTTACCAGAGGGCCATGGCCGGTGAATCCACAACCTCCTTTGTTCAGATCGGCAATCTCTGGGAAATTCTCTTCCGCTTTCCAAGGGTTACCCGCATCACCACCTTTGCCCCCCTGCGCATGGAAGGGTCCGCCGCCTCCCTTACAGGTCCCATCATCGGCGTAGTGGAAATCGTTCAGAACGTATCCGAAGACTACAGGAAGATCTTCCGCCTCCAGATTCTCGTCATCCTCACCAGCAGCCTTGTGATGGGGGTACTCTTTCTCATCCTCAGGACCATTGTAAAACGGGGAGAAGCCATGATAGAGGAGAGAAATCAGGAACAGCTCAGGCTCAAGGAAGAGGTGAACCAGAATCGCCATCTTTCAGCCATCGGCGAAATGACCGCCAGCATTTCCCATGAAATCCGTAATCCCTTGGGCATTATCCGCAGTTCCGCTGAACTGCTCAAAAAAAAGATTGACCGCTTTGAACCGGGAAATCCCATTGCTGATGTGATCATTGAAGAAGCAGGCCGAATGAACGCCATCATCACAGATTTTCTCACCTATGCCCGCCCCAGATCCATGAATCCCAGGCTCTGCCACCTGCGGGACATTCTCCAGAAAAACCAGATATTCCTTGCCCCGGAGCTGGAAAAAGGCGGCTATGATCTCCAGATTTACTGCGCGCCCAGGGTGGATGAGATTTGCGCAGACCCGGATATGCTTTACCAGGCCTTCCTGAACCTCATCCTCAACGCCATGCAGGCCATGCCCCAGGGCGGAAAAATCCGTGTTTCCATTCACAATGCAACGGAGTGGACCCATGTGTTTTTCGAAGACAGTGGCAAGGGAATCTCCGAAGAGGTTCTCGCCAGAATCCGGGAGCCTTTTTTCACCACCAAGGACAAAGGCACAGGCCTCGGACTTGGCATCGTGGAAAAAATTCTTGCCGCCCATGGGGGGAAGATGGAAATTTCCAATCGACAGGAAGGGGGACTGCGGGTAAAAGTCTCCCTGCCCTCCACCGCCCCCACCTCTGTCACCGGAGAGGAGTCCTGCCATGGAAACCATACTCATTGTGGATGATGAAAAGAATTATCCCCGCATTCTCAGCGCTGTGCTGGAAGAAGAAGGGTACGAAACCCTCAGCAGCCATTCCGGTGAAGAGGCCTTGCAACTTCTCCAGGACGCGGATGTGGATCTTGTACTCACAGACATGCGCATGCCCGGCATGGATGGCATTGCCCTGCTCAAAGCCATCAAAACCAGTAAACCCGACCTTCCCGTTATTATGATGACAGCCCACGGCACCGTGGAAAAAGCCGTGGAAGCCATGCAGCAGGGGGCCTACACCTATATTCTCAAGCCCTTTGAAAACGAAAGCCTCATCCAGCACGTGGCCAAGGCCCTGGACCTTTACCGCGTGGTCCGGGAAAACCGCAGACTGCGGGCCATGGTGGCCGAACGTTTCTCCTTTTCAAGTCTCATCGGTAAAAGCCAGGCCATGCAGGAAATCTACGCCACCATTGCCAAGGTTGCCCCTTCCACGGCCTCCGTACTCATTGAGGGAGAATCCGGAACAGGAAAGGAGCTTGTGGCCAGAGCTCTGCATTTCAACAGCCCCAGAAAGGACAAGGCCTTCATTGCCGTCAACTGCGCAGCCCTTGCGGAAAACCTTCTTGAGTCCGAATTGTTCGGACATGAAAAGGGCGCCTTTACCGGCGCTGTGACAAGCAAAAAAGGCCGCTTTGAGCTGGCCGATGGCGGCACCCTTTTTCTGGATGAAATCGGGGAGATCAGCCCCTCCATGCAGGTGAAGCTTCTCCGTGTTCTTCAGGAAAGGGTGATTGAACGGGTGGGCGGAACCCGGACCATTGCCGTAGACTTCCGCCTCATGGCCGCCACCAATAAAACCCTGAAAGACGAGGTTCCGGCGGGGAGATTCAGGGAAGATCTCTATTACAGGCTCAATGTCATTCATCTTAAAATCCCGCCTCTGCGGGAACGGGAAAATGACATTCTCCTGCTCGCCCAGCATTTTCTCCAGAAATACGCCGCCCAGAGACCGGATGGCTCCTCCCTCTCCGGCATCGCCCCTGCCTGCCGCCAGGCACTTCTTGAATATGGCTGGCCCGGCAATGTGCGTCAGCTGGAAAACGTCATGGAAAGGGCCGTTCTTCTGGCTTCCGGCCCCCAGATTGAGCCTGAAAATCTTCCAAGAGAGATGCTGGAAGCAGGGCAGGGCCACTCCATTCCTCTGGAGCTGCCCGATACCTCCCTTGGCGAAACTCTCGCCCATGTGGAAAAAATCCTCATTGAACGGGCGCTGAAAGCCTGCGACCATGTCCAGGCCCATGCCGCAGCCCGTCTGGGGATCACCAAAAGCGGTCTGCACCAGAAAATCAGAAAATACGGCATCTCTCTGGGTAATCTCAGCCAGCCTCCGGGACAGGATGCGGATTTTTGAACCCAGACTCTGAAAAGGTTCATAAAAATAAACCGCGAACAAAAAGTATAAAAATCGGATAGTTAAAACAAAAACACTGCCACATCTCCTGGGATTGGGTTCATTTTTATGAACCCCTCCTCTCACCATGGCCCCCTCTGCCAGGTCCACGGCTATGCCCCCAAACCCAATCCAAAAACACAACATATTGATTATAAAGAATAATTTTTTTTATAAAATTCTTTTAGACGCATTGGCACAGCTATTGCTTTTGAAAAGAACAAACAGCGCGCATTCTCCAAAGAAAAGCGGACCGACTGACCCCGGTCCGCTTTCTTATTGTGCAAAAAAATCTCCATACCCCGCCAAACACACCCTCATCCCCCAGGCACACCCCTGACCCGCCTCCCGACTCCACTGAATCAGCCGTTTTTTTTAAGGATACGGGCCCAAGGTCTTGGGCGTAAACCCCGGAGGGTCAAAACCCAACCCGGAACATAACCAGACTGGGATTTGACCGAATATGCTGCTCGTTTTATAAAGATCCCGTCTCTTTATAAGGAGAATCCGGATACTGGTCCAGCAGACGGCCAAAGGTTGCCCGTCCCTTTTCCAACTCGCCCAGCCCCGCCTGAAGGCGGGCCATATGGAACAAGGCGGACTCCTCAAGAAAACCCTTCTGCGAGGCCGCCCGACTGAAGTCGGCCAGGGCCGCCTCCGCATTTCCCAGGGCCATGTATACATGAGCCCTTTCCCAAACAATCAGATTGGCCCAGAATCTGTCCTTGCCCAACACTGCCAGAGCCGCATCATAGGCTTTGAGCGCCCCTTGTGCATCCCCATTTTCCAAAAGCATGCGGGCTTCCTGCACGCGGGCCATACGGCCTGCAACGGTTCCGGGACGGGTGAGGGCAAGATCCCGTATTTCTTCCATAAGTTTTGGAGAAACACGGTTATTCTCCATCTCTGAAGCCTGAAGTACAAGGCCAAGGCGCGTGGCAGCTTCCTGCTCCGCTCCCTTTTTCCAGCTGAAATAGGCCCCTGTCCCTCCCACCACCAGTACCACCGCCACCCCGGCAAAAAGCACTTCTTTCACATGGGTATAGCAAAAATCCCAGACCCTCGTGAAAAAACGGGACATGGGATCATCCTGTACCAGGTCAAAGGGAATTTCCGGTGTTGTGCTTTTACTTTTCTTTTCTTCCATAAGATTAGGTTCTCCTCAGGCAACAGGAGGGGCCAAGGCCCCGTCCGGAGATAAAAAACGGGAACGGATCCGATCCCATCCTTCTTCGGGAATCTGCGCTCCCACCACACAACAGACCTCATACCCGCAGGCCGATGCCAGAGCCCCGCAAAGGGAGATCTCCGCGCCCTCGGCCAGGCCATAAAGGAAACCCGCAGCCCACAAATCTCCAGCCCCCGTGGTATCCACAATTCCCTTTCCAGGGAAGGCGGGGACGATCCAGGTCTTTTCTCCCAACCGGATACGGCTGCCTTCCCCCCCCAGCTTGAGCACCACGAGCGAAGCCTCCGCAGCCATGGCGGCCAAAGCCTTTTCCGGATCAGAAAACCCTGTGTATGCAAGGGCTTCGTCCTCGTTGGCAATGAGGATATCCACATGACTTTTCACCTTGGCCCGTAAAAGCGCACCCGCAGCCTCCACCACCGTAAAGCTTGCAAGATCCATGGCGATGACCGCGCCAGCACTGCGGGCCTTTTCCAGCACAGCACAGGCCAGTTCCGGATTGAAAAAAAGATACCCTTCCATAAAGACAATGGAGGCTTGCGCAAAGGCCTCATCGGAAAGATTTTCCGGAACAAGTTCAGACGACGCTCCAAGGAAGGTGAACATGGAACGCTGGGCGTCCGGCGTGATAAGGGAAAGCACCCTGCCCGAAGGCGTCCGGGATGTGCTGAGTAAAGGGACAACCCCCGAAGCGCGCAGGGCCGCCTCAAAGGCCTCCCCCGTGGCATCCTCTCCCCTCTTACCCAGAAAAACCGCCTGCCCCCCCAGTCGGGCAAGTCCCTGCATGGTGTTGCAGGCAGCCCCACCGGACACAATTTCAGGCTTCTCAGGAATCCGCCCCATACAATGGTCCAGAAAAGCGGAATCCACCAGTGTCATGCCCCCCTTGACCTCACTGATATCACGCAGCACCGCATCGGAGGTCTGCACCAGAATATCGGTAAGGGCGGATCCCACACCCAGAATGTTTCTTCCCCTGGCCCTTATCCGGCCTCTCACATCCATGCATCCTCCATTTTCATCCAATCCCTCAGGTTTCACCACACAAGATTTTCATGAACCCAGCCTTCATCGCCATCCGCATGGCGGATCCGTATCCACTGGCCCTGACGTCCCAGCACCCGGAATGGCACACCCTTTTCAACAGTGAAAACAATGGGATGCCCGGTACCAGGACCGGAACGCACATTGGCCCTTGCACTTTTCACCACAACAGCCGGGGTCCGGCCCAGAAGATTTTCCGCAACCCAGCCCTCATACCCCTCAAAATCCCGGAATCGAACCCAGTTGTTTCGTCTTTCCAATACTTCCACAGGGTAGTTGGCCTCCGCCTGCCAAAGCGTGCTGTGTTCTGTGCCCGGACCGGAACGCACATTGATAATGGATCTTTCCACAGTCATACGTTCTGCGGCATGCAACAGGGGAGCCAGCCAGAAGAAAGCCGCCACAAGACCCACAAATCGCAAGCCGGTTGTTGTCCGCCTTCTTGCTTCTTGTGTCAAAATCGCCTCCTTATATGTCCTTTTCCGTTTGCAAGGCCTGTACCCGTACCATTTTCCAGAGAAATCACAGGCCTTCTGTCCAACCTCCATAAATACCCATGCCCGCAAGGGCATGGCTCCCGCAGCCGCCTTTCCCATCCAGGCCTTTTCAAGCCCCATCGTCCTCCCTTTCCATCAGGATATGGCGCGCCTCACTGACGCGAAGGGACACAGGCACACCCCGCACCTGAACTTCCACGGGATTGCGCAGCGGCAGGTATTTTTCCACCAGCACGAGACTTCCCGGCGTCATGCCCATTTCCAGCATGCGCCGCCTCACCATGCTGCAGCCTCCCACCTTGACAATCCGTCCCCTTTCCCCCTCCTTCATGGCGGAAAGAAAAACCTGACGGCCCTCTGCCTCTTCTTCCCCGAATCTGTGGGGACAATGGTTCCGGGTGATCAATCCTGGAACAGGGCAACTCATATCCGGCCTTTTTCTGCGCACAAGAATTTTTTCCGTAATCCCAAGGCCCAGGGAATAGCGTCGGCCTTCCACAGCCACCACCACATGCCCCCGTCCCTGACCGCTGATCACTTCTATGGGATCCCCCACCCGCAGGCCCATGCTCAGCAAACGCATGCGGCTCAGGCTTCCGCCGAGAAAGGCGTCAATGAAAAGCCTTTCCCCTACCCTGGCCTGGGCCAGGGTCATTGTGCCTGTCCGCTCCAGATTGCAGGACTCGCACAAGCCATAAAGTTCCATGCGATGCTGCAGCAGGATAAAACCATGCCGGGTGGCAATGCGCTCCTGCAGGGCCTCAAGGTCAGCATCCTCAAATTCGATGATCTTGCCACAACGGTTGCAGATCAGGTGGTCATGGTGCTGTCCGATATGGTGATGCTCAAAACGCGGAGGCTCCCCTTCCAGGTGCAGCTTGCGGGCAAACCCGAAGCGATGCATGAGATCAAGGGTTTCTGCCACAAAAAGACTGTTCAGATCCGGCCTTAAGGATCTGACCTTTGCGCTCAGCTCTTCAAAGGTCGGATGACTTTCCGTATCCAGAAAAGCGTCCATGACAAAAAGCCGACCTTCAATGTCATCAATGCCTTCTTGAAGAAAAAGCTTTTCAAGCTGCCGCTTTTCCTGATCATGGATATGCTTCATGGCCCCTATGGTCTCCACCCGCTCCGAGATCCCTGCATCTGCTCCCTCTCCAATCCATTTCCAGACATCCTAGGGAGAGGAGATCAGGGTCACCTGCATCCGCCCTTCCTCCACATCGGAAATGCGGATGCCAAACCGCTCATAGCTCTGACTCAGAAGGGCTGAGGCCAGATCAGACGTACGCCCCTGGTAGCGCACCCGGATATCCATGCCCTGAGCTGAAATTTCCCTGCGCTCAATGGAGACAACCCCTTCAATTTCTCCCAGCACCTTACGGAAATGCACAAAACGGGACAGGTACTGATCGCCCCGGATATCCATGCGGATTTCAGAAACCGCAGCATCCCGGGCGGCCCTGCGCAGCCAGGCCGACCGCAGCTCCTGGGCCATACGGCTTCCGGCCTTTGAACCCAGCTGATACAAAGCGTCCCTTTCACCGGCTGCCGCATGCTCGTTCACCACCACCAGGGCATCCTCCACCTCAGCAAGCACATCACCTTTTTCCGTATTCAGGGCGATGAGGGAAATTTCCGCGCGAAAGGACTGCAGCCGTTCTCCCATCACATTCCCGCCAGGCGCCACCCGCGCACGACCGACCAGGACCACGGGAGCTCCGAACAAAGCCCCCATACGCTGGGCTTCCCGCATATCCAGAACTCCGGCCACTGTCCTCTCTCCGCCCAAAAGGGAGCGGCCATCCGGCAGAACCATGGAAAACCCCGCAGGCTCCAGCACAGCCACAAGGCCCTCCATGCATCGGCCACCGGTGCCTGAAATCCCTGCGTTGGGCTCCCACCATCTCTTCGGTTCCGCATCCCCGAGGCCCTGCTCGGAAACCATAAAAAGAATTCCCGGCATCCGGGAAAGGCCCAGCCCCAGATCCTTCATGCGCTGTGTGAGACGCTCCAGGTCCAGAGAAACCCTGGCCACCACACGATAACCTGGCCCTTCCTGCACCGTCGCCAGGATACGAAAATCCCGCACATAGGCCGCCGGATCCTCCTTCAGCAGAGGAGCCAGCGCACCCAAGGAAGACTGCATGCCGGTCTCAGGAAGACTTTCCAGGATAAAACGTTCCACCGCCTGCCTGAGGGCCGCCTGTTCCGCCCGGTTCCGGGCATCCACAGCCCCCTGACCCTGACCGCTCACCGCGCCCATCACGAGAAAAGACCGCGCGCCCTGCCCCTGGGCCCAGGCCCACGAAAACCCGGAAACCAGCACCAGCAGGATGAGATATCCCCCACATTTTTTCAGCATGTTCCGCTCCGCGAATCTTGGTGTTATGTACGCAGTAAAACCTTTTTCAATGCCTGCGGCCAAGGGCGTACTCCGCAAGGAGAGCCAGGATTTCCCTCTCCTCCCCCCCAGGGAGATTGTCCAGGGCCAGGCAGGCTTCCTGCACATGGCGCTTTGCCCGTTTCAGGGTCCAGTCCAGCCCGCCTGCTCCGATCACCCCTTCCCTGGCGCGCAGAAAGTCCGCCTCCGTGAAATCCGTTCCTGCAATGCGCTTCAGAAACGCGCATAAAGGGGCATCTCCGGATGCAAGGGTATGAATAAGGGGCAAGGTGGCCTTGCCTTCCCGCAAATCCGCCCCTGGTTTCTTGCCCAGGGTTTTTTCATCTTCCGTATAATCGAGAAGATCGTCTGCCATCTGAAAAGCCATACCCAGCTCACGGCCATAACGGGTCGCAGCTTCCACCGCTCCTTCTCCCGCACCGGCCAACAGTGCGCCGGTTTTGCAAGCACCCGCAATCAGGACCGCAGTCTTGCGTTCGATCACCCGATCATAGGAAGCTTCGGAAATTCCGAGATTTCCCTTGTTCCGAAGCTGCTCAATCTCTCCCTGGGCCATGTCTTCGGTAATACGGGCAATGGTGGCAATGATTTCGGGATTTTTTGTCCGGGCTGCAAGGTTCAAGGATCTTGCAAGAAGAAAATCACCTGTCAGAACAGCTTCCGCCGCACCAAAAAGGGTGTGGGCTGCGGCCTTCCCCCTGCGTCGCAGGGCCTCGTCCACCACATCATCATGGATCAGGGTTGCCGCATGCAGAAACTCAAAAATTCCGGCCACATCATACACAAAAGCATCCCGTCCCCCCAGACTCCGGTACAGGAGTACACACAAAAGGGGGCGCAGTCGCTTGCCACCGGAAAAAAGAATATGACCGCCGATTTCCCGGACCAAGGCCAACTCCGGCGTCAGGTTTGCCTCAAGCCGCCCTTCGATTTTCTCAAGATCCTTGGCCACCGCCGCCACAATCTTTGCTTTCAGGTCTCCCATGGGTCCACCACATTTCCCGCAAGGTCATAATCAAAGGCATCCGTAATGCGCACATGCACCACATCCCCCACAGAAAGCTGGCCGCCATCCACATAGGTGATCCCATCCACCTCCGGCGCCTGCAGGGGGGTGCGTCCCTGGGCCATCTCTCCTTCCTCCACCCGCTCAATCAGCACAGGAAAGATCCGATCCAGCTGCTCCTGGTTCTTTTCCCAGGAAATGCCCGCCTGAACCTCCATGATGGCATCCCTGCGCCCAGCAGCCACCTCCGAGGACACATGGCCCTTCAGATGATGGGAGGGAAGATCGTCCATATCCGAATAGGTGAAAACGCCCAGGTGATCAAAACGGATTTCTTTTACAAAATCAAGGAGACTTAAAAAATCCGCCTCCGTCTCACCGGGAAAACCCGTAATCAGGGTAGTGCGCAGCACAATGCCCGGCACCTTTTCACGCACACGGGCAAAAAGCTCCGTGAGAAAAGCCCGGGTATAAGGCCGCCCCATGCGACGCAACACCGCGTCCGAGGCATGCTGTATGGGCAGATCCAGATAGGAGCAAAGATTTTCTTTTTCCGCCATGCGCTCCAGGAGGCAATCACTCAGGGTTTCCGGATGACCATAGAGAATGCGCACCCAGCACCCAGGCGCCGCATCACATACGGCGGTCACAAGATCCGTAAGCATCTCGCCTGTCCCCAGATCCCGGCCCCAATCCGTGGTTTCCTGGGCCACGAGCACCAGCTCACGCACCCCGCTGTCCGCCAGCATGGTGACCTCTTCCACGATGTCTTTCAGCGGCCGACTCCGCTGCACCCCGCGCAGACGGGGAATAATGCAGTAGGTGCAATGGCGGGAACAGCCTTCCGCAATCTTCACATAGGCAAAATGCCCCTGGCTGAGAACCCTGGGCATGGCGGCGTCATGCAAAGGCGCACTTTCCGGAACAGGGCAACAGACCCGGAATTCCGGCTCCGGAGCCGCTTCTTTTTTTTCCAGAAAATGGATGATGGAAAAATACGCCGCCGTGCCCGCAAAAAAATCCACCTCCGGCAGGGAACTTTCAATATCCGTCTGAAAACGTTCCGGAAGGCAGCCCGCCACAATGAGAAAGCGACAGGCACCTTCCCTGCGGTAAGCGGCCAAGCCTAAAATGGTGTCAATGGAGTCATCAATGGCGTCCTGGATAAAACCACAGGTATTCACGATAATGGCGTCCGCCCCTTCGGGGTCGTCTACCTTGTCAAGGCCCGCAGCCAGAAGGTGACCTGCCAGAACCTCGCTGTCCACCTGATTCCGGGCGCAACCCAGGGTTTCAATATAAAATTTCATGGGCAGGAAAACCCGACCTTTCTTCCATTAAAGAAGACCAAAATGAGGAGGGGCCCTTTTAAAAAAAGGCCCTTTTCCGAATCCAGCTTCTTCTTTACACAAAAAAAACTGCGGTGCATACCCCCCAAACCCCAGGGCCTCACCGCAGCTCTTTTTTCATCGACCCGGATCTATTTCCCGGTAAATTTCGGTGCCCTGCGCTCCGCAAAGGCGGTGAAAGCCTCCATGAGGTCATCGGAGGGCACGATATTGGCGCTGATGGACGCCACATAATCCAGGCCATCACCCACGGTGCGGCCCCTTCCGAAATTCAAGACATCCTTGGATGCCTGCACGGCCAACGGCGAGTTACCCGCGATTTCCAGGGCCATGGCCTCGGCTGCGACCATGAGACTTTCCTGATCCGGATACACCTCATTGACAAGCCTTACGGCCAAGGCCCTTTTTGCGTCAATGGTCTTGGCCGTAAAGGCCAATTCCCGGGCAACCCCTTCGCCCACAATGCGAGGCACACGCTGCAAGGAACCCACATCCGCCACAAAACCCACAGCCGCCTCCTTGAGGCAGAAGGTGGCATCTTCGGTGCAAAGCCGGATGTCGCAGGCGCTGATCATGTCAAGACCCGCACCAATACAGAAGCCATGCACCGCAGCAATCACAGGTTTGCGGCAACGTTCAATGCAGGTCATGGTTTCCTGGAGCATCTTGATCTTGGGAATAAAGCGCCACTTCACCCCGCCCTTCTGCTCTTCCATGAGTTCGGGCATAGCCCCCACCATTCCCATGAGGTCAATCCCCGCGCAAAAGGCAGGTCCCTTGGCCGCCACCACAATCACCCGGACTTCCGGATCTGCATCCAGCTCCGCATAAATGGCCGGTGCATCCTCCCAGGCCGGAAGATGCATGGCATTCTTCTTTTCCGGACGGTTCAGATAGACCCAGGCCACGGCCCCCTTTTTCTCCACCAGATAATAACTGCTCTCCGCCATCCCGTCTCCTTTGGATTCTTCGTCATCGTATGGATCAAAATGCAGGTACTCCCGCATACCTCAAGCCCCTTACTACTATCCCATTCGGGGGCTGCGTCAAGGCGCTTTTTCCAGAAAACCGGGACTCACCCAGCTTTCCACGCCCTTTTCTTCCCCTTCCCGGATAATAAGCGCCTCCACCCCGTCCAGGCCGAGAATCATCTCCTGCCCAGCTTCCATACCCATCACCATAATGGCCGTGGCCAGGGCATCCGCCACCATGCAGTCCGCATGGCGCACAGAGGCGCTGATGATGCCCCTGTCCACAGGCATTCCGGTCACAGGGTCCATCACATGGGAAAAACGTCTGCCGCCTGATTCAAAAAAGTTCCTGTAATCCCCACTGGTGGCAAGGGCGCCTTTGCACATCTCAAGGCGCATCCAGATGTCCGAAGGCCCAGCCCCCGCTTCAGGACGGCTGATCCCCACCCGCCAGGGCTGCCCATCGGGCCTGCACCCAGACACCCGCACCTCGCCCCCGATTTCCACCAGATAATGGACAAGCCCCAGTTCTTCCAGGGCCTCGGCCACCACATCCACCCCATATCCCTTGGCAATGGCTCCAAAATCCAGGCGCACGCCGTCTTCCTTTTTCCCCAGGCGGCCCTCTTCATCCATAATAAGCTTGTCAAAGCCCACCCGCCTTCTGGCATCCTCCAAGGCTTCCTTTTCCGGAACCCCACCGGCATACCCCCCAGGTCCAAAGCCCCAGAGATTCACAAGGGGCATCACCGTAGGATCAAAGGCCCCTCCGGTAATGCGGTGCATTTCCGATGAAACCTTCAGAACCCGAAAAAAAAGGGCGTCCAGCGCCAGGGTTTCACCGGCTTTCATGTCATTGAAACGGGAAAGGGTGCTCGTCGGCATAAAGGCGGACATGGACCCATTGATCTCAAAAAGCCTTTCTTCCACAAGCTTCTGAACCGTTTCAGGCTTCACCGATGGGGGAAGCGCACAGCGGATATGCCAGGTCGTGCCCATGGTTTTTCCTTCAAAATCCACCATGGCGGCACTGCGACCGCATCCGTAAAATCCAAAGAACACCAGAAAAAAACAAAACCACCCCCACCGTTTCCCCCCACGCATCTGCCCTGACCTCCCTCTCCTCGGCATTGATTCCACCGGCCCTGCTCCATTCCCATGCAGGAAAAAACCTTGATTTTTAAGCCTTTCCACCCATACACCTCAAATCACCTCAGGCCAGAGGCCAGCCTTTTTTGCCCGAAAAAGCCTCCACCATGGCCTGGCGCAGCTTGCCATACTTGATGGGCTTGGGCAGACAGAAATCATAATCCTTACCCACAAAACTGCATCCACTGCGGAAAAGCCCCGCAGATAAAAGCCCCCGCACCCCATGGCCCTGGCCGCCCGTGAAAAATCCCTTTCCCAGCAAAGAAAATCCCGCCACCTCATCATCCACAAGGATCAGGGAAAAGGGCTTTTGGCCCTGGCAGAAAGCCGGAGCTTCCCCGGCCTGGCCCAGAACCTCCACCTCCGCACCCCAGTCCCGCAGATAGGAGGTCAGAACCCGCACAAGAAAAGGATGGGAGACGAGCAGGAGAACCCTGTGGCCTTCCAGCAACGGATCCGCCCTTTTTCCTTCCTCCAGACGGCCCAGCACAGCGGTAAACCAGAAGGTGGTTCCTCCGGAATCGTTGGAGAAAAAACCCATATCCCCACCCATGAGCCGCACAAGCTTCTGAGAGATCACAAGGCCAAGCCCCGTTCCCCCATAACGTCGACTCATGGAGCTGTCCCCCTGGGAGAAGGGCTGAAAAATTTTGTCTGCATATCCTTCGGGAATGCCGATTCCCGTGTCTGAAACCTCAAAACGCAACACAAGGTCCTTTTTCGTTTCACGCACACAAAAGATCTTTACGAGAACCTCCCCCTCTTCCGTGAACTTAACGGCATTCCCCGCAAGGTTCACAAGGATCTGCCTTAAGCGAACGGGATCCCCCACCAGGTTCTGGGGAATTTTTTCCTCCATCCAGCCCAAAAGCCCGATGTTGCGGCTTGCCGCAGCAATGGTCACCACGTCAAGGCTTTCTTCCAGAAGCTCCCTCAGATGCAAAGATTCCAGGCAGAGGGTCCCATGCCCGGCATCCAGTTTTGAAAAATCCAGGACATCGCTGATGGTGCTGAGAAGCCCTTCTCCGGAAGACCGGATCATCTCCACATAATTGCGCTGGACCGGACTCAGATCCGTTTCCATCAGAAGTTCCGCCATGCCGATCACCCCGTTCATGGGCGTGCGGATTTCATGGCTCATATTCGCGATGAACTGCCCTTTGGTCGCACTGGCCGCCTCCGCCTCACCGGCGAGAATCTGGTTTTTTTCCGTAAGATGCTCCAACTGAATAAAGCTATCCACCACCTGGCGCTGCATGCGGCTGAAAACCTCCTGCAGGGCCTCCATTTCGCGGGTACTCACATGGATGTTTTCCGGACGGAAGGTTTCCAGTTTCTGCCGCAGAGCCAGGGGCGTTTCCGCTTCTTCCAGAAGGGCCAGGCCTTCGGTGAACTGAGACAGGGGCTTTAAATGACGGTGCAAAACCAGCACCACCCCGCCCACCAGGGTCACAAGCAGAGCAAGGCCGCCAATGCCAGCGAGAAGGCGTTGCTCAAGAATCTGTTCATGCAACTTGCGGGAAGAAAACCCCATACGAAGGTACCCCATGAGCGTATCCCCATACAGGACAGGACAGAGGGCATCCAGAACAGGCTCCCCCGCTTCTCCCCTTTCCACACCCATGTAACGGACAGGGGCCTCCAGCCGCGTATGGCGGATTTGAAAGACGAGGGATCTGCCATAGGGAAAAAGGGGCAGGTCGCGGCGATCCACCAACCTGAAAAGGGCCGGATCCGGTGACACCACCCCGGCATCCGAGGTATCCAGCAGGTGGTCGTCCTGGGCAATGAGCACTCTGCCGCTGGGGTCAGTCACAAGAAAATAAAGAATGTCCGGATCATTGAGAAAATCATGGGAAAGATTCACCGCAAGGTTGGCCCAGTTGGCATGGTACAGAAGCTGCCCCCCACGGCGTGAGGTTTCATTGATGGTGGCATGGATTTTTCCATAGGCGGATTCCTTCAGGGCCTGCCCCACCCTGTGGGAGATGAAAAGCGATAAAACCCCCACCTGCACAAAGACCACCAGGGAGACCAGAAGCACCATCCGGGTCTGTAAACGGGGTTTTGAGGGCATGTTCCTGGTCCCTTTCATTCCACAAGGATCTCATACACAAAAAAGAGACCATCCGGATTGGGAAGCTTTTCCCCGAGATCCGGGTACTTCAGAACCGGAACCCAGAGCGCCCAGGGGCCGCCGCAGGGGAGGGAAAGCGGACTTTGGTTTTTGTAGGAAATCAGAAAAAGGTCCCTGCCCTCCACTTCACTGCGTTTCAGCCGGAGATCCCTGCCAGCAAGGGACTTCAGCACTAAAGTTTCCCAGCTCAGATCCCGGCTCTTTAAAAGATCCTCCAGAACAAAGCCCGCCACAGGCTGCCTGCCGGGAAAGGCCGCAATCTGGCGATATCCCTTGGGAACGGAAGGCTGCATTTCACGGATACGTCCCTGTGGCCCCAGCGCTTCTTTGCCCGCCACAAGAAGGACCTTTTCTCCCTGAACAAGCCGAAGCGCTCTGCCATCAGCGCTGTTTCCCGTTACAAAGGCCGTCACGTACCAGGCATTGAGGGAAGGATGCAGCCCTTCATAGGCTGCAAAAACAAGCTTCTGCGGCCCCCCCCTGTGCCTTGGAATGGGAAGACCATTTTGGGACCAAACCAGCATGGCCCCCATTTTCTTCACAAAATCAGCGTCCAGGTGCACAAGATACTGATCATCGCTCAGCAAGGTGATGCTTTCTTCCTCACCCATCAGACGGGCAAGCAGAACGCCTTCAAAGGTTCCGGCCCCATCTCCTGGGAAATTCAGATCCTTGCTTACCACTTCCAAAGCCATGGATTTCAGAAAAGAAGAATCCAGAGCCTCCGGCACTCCCGCAGCCTGCACCCGCAAAAGGGAGGGCGGGGTCTCCCCATGAACCAGGCTCGCCCAGAACAGACACAAAAAAAGAAACGAGGCCCCATGCAACCGGAATATCCGCATTCGTCCCTCCTTCAGGGAAAAGAAAAGTTTTTCCTCATCGCCTTTGCAGCCTGGCAATGCAGGTCTGCTTCCGCTATGATAGCCCAGTTAAAAGACGCCCCAACACCCGCCAGACGGCAGCTCTGTGCGCAACACCCTTAGTTGTTCATCCCATTTGATGGTTTCCCACTCTAACCTTCCCAACATGAAAGCGTCAAGCCGCATGCCATTTCCCGGGAATTCCTGGCTTCCGGCCCCTCCGGAGTCTCTCATCACCCAACTCACCCAACCCCTTGTCGTCCGGGGAAAAACACTCAGCAACCGTCTGGCCCTGGCACCCATGGCAGGGCTCGGGCATGTGGCTTTTCGCGAATGTGTGGACCATTTTGGCGGATGCGGCCTTCTTTTTACGGAAATGTGCAGCGCAAAGGCCCTTCCCCACGAAAATCCCGCCATCTCGGAAATGTTCCGCTGGCGAGAAGAAGAGCTCCCCCGCCTGGTCTGCCAGATTTTCGGAGCCGACCCCGATGCCATGGCAAAGGCGGCCTTACGCATTGAAAAAGAAGGTTTTTTTGGAGTGGATCTCAATTTTGGCTGTTCTGTGGCCGCCATCTGCAAGCAGGGCGCAGGCGCGGCCCTCCTCAAGACACCGGACCGAGCCCTTGCCATCGTGGAAAGGGTCAGGGCCGCCGTCCGCATTCCCCTTTCCGTTAAATTCCGGACAGGGTGGGAGGAAAGCCCCGAAGGGGCGGTGAACCTCGCCCGCCGCCTCCAGGATGCGGGATGTGATTTTCTCACCTTTCACCCCAGGATTTCTCCGGACCGCAGATCCCGGCCCCCACGCTGGTGGCATATCCGCGCCGTAAAAGAGGCTGTATCCATCCCCGTATTGGGCAATGGCGATCTTTTCACCGCAGAAGATGGTCTTCGCATGCTGAAGGAAACGGGATGTGACGGCCTGAGCATCGGCCGCATGGCTGTGGCAAGGCCCTGGCTCTTTGCCCTGTGGGCAGGCACCCTCTCCCAGCCTCCGGATGGCCAAACCCTCCTCATCCGGATGCATGAAACCTATTGCCGTCACTTTGGAGAACTTCGGGGCTTAAGGCTTTTTAAAAAAATGCTGCCCTATGCCATGGCCGTTTATCCCTTTGGCCATCCCATGCATGCCCACCTCCGGGCCGCCACAGACAAAGAAGATCTGAGAAAACGCCTGGCTCAAGTCTTTGAAAACCACCCGCAACCCACGGAAAGACCCAATGGCAACCTCATGGTGTAAACATTGTGAACACGCTTCAGACCCCAAGCCTTAAAACTTGTACACCACACCCCTTGCATCCGCACCTGGTTTATAATAGGTAAGGGCTGAAAAAATGCCTCTTTGCCATAACATCGGCCTGCCCTTACGGCCCCCCTCAAAAAAGCATTGGCTTTTTGTCGGGCGTAAGGGGAAAACATTCCCACACAGGCCCTTTCCAGAATACCCAGATGCCAACAACGTATCCATAAGGGGCCGGAGTCGTCATGCCCATTGCCCATATCACAGAGCTTTTCCGCGCATCCCTTGATTTTCAGAAATTTCTGGACCACATCCCCATGGGCGTCCTCATCGTGAATCCTGAAAGACACATCCTCTGTGTCAACCATGGTTTTGAGGCCCTCACCGGCTTTTCCGCAGACCAGGCCCTGGGACTTCCCTGCCGGGATATTCTGCGCAGTCGCCAGTGCATGCTCCACTGTCCTGTGCAAAAGGCTCTGGACACAGGAGAAACCCAGAGCCTTGAAACAGACATCATTTCAAGGGATCGCCAGCGTATTCCCGTGCGCATGACCATTGCTGCCCTCCATGACAACCAGGGAAAAACCTGCGGTTTCATTGAAACCCTGGAAGACTTAAGACCCTTCCGGGAGCTGGGAGAAAAGCAGCGTCAGGCCTACAGCTTTTCCAAGGTGGTGGGCCGAAGCCCCCAGATGGAAAAAATCTTTCAGATTCTGCCCGTTCTGGCCCAGAGCGACGCCTCGGTTCTCATCACCGGAGAAACCGGAACAGGTAAGGACCTCGTTGCCGAAGCCCTGCACCAGAGCTCAGAACGAAGCCGGGGGCCCTTTATCAAGGTGAACTGCGGTGCCCTGCCCGAAACTCTCATGGAGTCTGAGCTTTTCGGCCACATGAAAGGGGCGTTCACCGGCGCGCACGAGAACAAGCCCGGCCGTTTCCGCTTAGCCCACGGCGGCACCCTCTTTCTCACGGAAATCGGGGACCTTTCCCTAAGCCTTCAGGTGAAACTCCTTACCTTTCTTGATGACCGCATCATCTACCCATTGGGCAGCACCAAGGGATTTCCCGCCAATGTGCGCATCATCGCCGCCACCCACAGAAATCTCGAGGCCATGGTCAAAGAAGGCCTTTTCCGTCAGGACCTCCTTTTCCGGCTCAATGTGGCCCGGGTCCACCTGCCCTCCCTACGGGAAAGGGAAGATGATATCCGCCTGCTTCTGGATCACTTTCTCATCACCTTCAACCAGCACCTGAAAAAGAGTCTCAAAGGCTATACCCCCGAAGCTTTAAAAATTCTCCTTGCCTATCATTTTCCCGGCAATGTCAGGGAATTACGCAATATCGTAGAGTATGCCGTGAATGTCTGCCCCAAAAACACCATTGAAATTTCCCATCTCCCCGCCTATCTCACCAGCATTGCCTTTTCCCAGGAATCCGCTCCGGAAAAAAGCCATCCTGCATTTTTTTCTCCCCAGGCCACGGAAGCTTCCTGGAACACGGTGGAAAGACAAATGATCCTTAACGCCCTGGTTCAGGCTGGCGGCAGAAAATCCAAGGCGGCCACCCTGCTCGGCTGGGGCCGCAGCACCCTGTGGCGCAAGATCAAACAATACGGCATCGACGCATGAGGAAGGGGCCATGGAAAAAATACTGATTCCCATTTATAATCAGGATATTGCTCCCCGTTTTGACCTTGCAACGGAAGTGGTCATCCTCATCCGCGAGGCGGGCAACCCCCTACCCGAGGAACGAATGATGGTGCTGCCCCAGGCTTCAGCGGAACAGCTCTGTCACCTCATCCTCAGTGATGGCATCAGCACCCTGATCTGCGGCGGCATTGAGGAGGAGTATTTCCAGTATCTTTCCTGGAAAAAGGTACGCATTCTGGATTCAGTCATCGGCCCCTGGCGAAAGGCGGCGGATCTTTTCATGGAAGGCCGCCTGAAAGCCGGAGATATTCTCCGCAAACGCCGCATGGAGGGCCTGGATGGTGCTTAGACGTCTCTGGCACAAAGCGGTCAATACCATGCTGACCTTTCCCGAGGACAGCACCTCTCCCCAGCGCTATGTCACCCTGAAGCGCAACATCATCCTCATCATGAGCCTGGTCTGCATCGTTCCCCTGGCTCTGATGGCGGGAATCAACTACAGCCTGTACAGGGTGAATCTGGAAAGCGAAATTCACCGGCCCATCCAGGTCATGGCCGAGGATACCCGGCACGCCTTTGAGCTTTTCATTGAAGAACGCCTGTCCACGGTGCGCTTCATTGCAGGGGCTTACACCTATGAGGAACTCCGGGACGACCACACCCTCCAGCGGGTGCTGCGCACCATGCGCTCGGAATTTGTGGGCTTTGTAGACCTGGGCCTGATCAACAAGGAAGGCTCCCTGGTGAGCTATGCCGGTCCCTATGATCTTTTAGGAAAGGATTACTCCCAGCAGCCCTCCTTTCAGGAGGTATCGGTCCGGGGCGTTTATATCTCCGATGTTTTCATGGGCTACAGAAAATTTCCCCATGTGGTGATTGTGGTCCAGCGCATGGCCGAAGACGGCCGCACCTGGTTTGTCAGGGCCACCATTGACACAGGCCGCTATGAAGCCCTCATCGCCAGTATGTCCCTGCATCCTGAATCCGACGCCTTTCTTGTGAACCCCCAGGGCATTTTCCAGACCAATTCCCGTTTTTACGGTAAGATTCTCGAACAATGCCCCTTTCCCGTACCTCCGGGAATTCACGGCACCCACACCATCCGCACACGCACCCCCGAAGGCCGGGAAGTGCTGGTGGCCTTTGCACCCGTGCGATCGGATTATACCCTTGTCATTGTCAAACCCCTTTCCGTGCTGCTGCGGAACTTCTACACCCTCAAGGTGGAAATGCTCGTGATCTTCGCCGTGGGGGTTGTGGCCATCCTCCTTGCGGTGGTGGGAGTTGCAGATGTGCTGGTGCAGCGCATACGGAATGCCGACGAAAGAAGGGCCACCGCCATCCAGGAGTTGCAGCACACCCAGAAACTCTCCTCCATCGGTCGCCTGGCCGCAGGGGTTGCTCATGAAATCAACAACCCCTTGGCCATCATCAATGAAAAAGCCGGCCTCATGAAAGACCTTGTGGACCTTGCCGAGCCCTTTGACCGTCAGGACCGCTTCCTGACCCTCACAGAGAACATCCTCCAGTCCGTGGAACGCTGCAAAGCCATCACCCACAGGCTTTTGGGCTTTGCCCGACGCATTGAGGTCCAGTTTGAGGAATTGGACATCAATGCCGTACTTCAGGATACCCTGGGTTTTCTCGAGCGGGAAGCCACCTACCGCCAGATTGACATGCAGCTCCACCTGGATCCTGCCCTGCCTCCCCTGGTCTCGGACAAGGGCCAGCTTCAGCAGGTTTTTCTCAATCTTCTCACCAATGCCTTTGCTGCTGTGGAAAACGGTGGCTGCATCCGCATGCGTACCCAGTTTGACCCCAGAAAGAAAATGGTCCTCGCCTCCATTGAAGACAATGGCTGCGGCATGAACAGTGAAGTGCAAAAGCACATCTTTGATCCTTTTTTTTCCACCAAAAAAGGCAGTGGAACAGGGCTTGGGCTTTCCATCACCTATGGCATCGTCAAGAAGCTGGGGGGCAGCATCCAGGTCCGCAGTGAAGAAGGCAGAGGCAGTACCTTCACCATTTCCCTTCCCCTCCGTGGAGAAGCCATGGAGCCCCAGAACACCGACACCCCGCAGAACAAGGAGACGCCATGAACAGCAAGCTGAAAATTCTGCTGGTCGATGATGAACAGGAGTTTGTGGTCACCCTGGCCGAGAGGCTGGAACTCAGGGGCTATCAGGTCCACATTGCAGAAGACGGGGAAACAGCCCTCGCCTGCTTTGAACCCCAGGCCTTTGACCTTGTGGTTCTCGATCTCATGATGCCCGGCATCGGAGGCCTTGAAGTATTACCGAGACTTAAGGAAATCCAGCCCGACATTCCCGTGATCCTCTTCACAGGCCACGGATCCACCCGGGAAGGCATGGAAGGCATGCGCCTTGGGGCCTTTGACTACCTCATGAAACCCCTCCACATTGAGGAGCTCATCCGAAAAATACGGGAGGCCGTCCCTTCCCGCACCTCCTGAAACCCACTCTTTGAAGGAAGCTTTTTTCGTGAATGACTTTGAAAATTTCCGCGCCGCTGGCCGGATCAATGCCTCCCTGACCCATGAATTGCGCAATGTACTGGCTGTCATCCGGGAAACCGGCGGCCTGCTCCAGGATATCCTCGCCATGGCTGGGGCAGACCCCGCCCATCCCAAAACCCAGCGCCTCACCCAGGGGCTTGGAACCATACGGGATCAGGTGATGCGGGGCAGCGAGATCCTTGATCGCATGAACCGCTTTGCCCACAGCGCCGATCACCCCCTGGAGCATTTCGGTATCCGGGAAGCCAGTCTTGAATTTTTTCAGCTCACAGAACGCTTCTTAAAACTGGCCCAGATTACCCTGATTCCGGATACCCTGGAGCCCGATATTCCCATGGAGGCTTCCCGCTTTTATTTTTTTACCGCCCTTTTCCAGGCCATGGAAATCTGCCTGGACCTGCCCAAAGACAGCCAGATCCGGGTTTCCTTTTCCAAAGACCCAGGCCTTTATTTTCATGGGGCCCATGGGTTCTCTGCCTTAAGCTCCCGGACCCTTTCCGGCGGCTTCCTCCTCCGGGGAGACACCCAGGGCCTCTGGGTGGGCCTATCTCCGGAAATAGTTTCATAAAGTTTCATAACATGTCAAACCCTTCGTTCTATGATGTTTCATTTTCTACTCAAAAGAAAACAGACCGCCCCTCCTCCCAGGAAGGGCGTCCTTTTTTAAAAAGGAAGCCTGGGTCAAAAAAACTGTCAGACCGGCCCATTCTTCCAAAAAAACTTTATTTTTTCACTTATCTCCCCCCAAGACCGAAAACATGGCCTGCAACTTGCTTGTGTAGCCCATGATCCAAAACCAGGATGAAACCCCGTCCCTCCGGACCCGGTCCTTTGAACCCCTTAAGGAGCCTCCATGACCATCCTTTCCCTTTTCAGCGTACGATACGCCGGAAGTGAAACCCTGGTGGACGATCTGTGCCAAAAAACGCGCTCCCGCCTTTTCCGGGATGCCGACATCCTGGAGCGCTGCTCCCTTCAGCACCACATCCGACCCGCCGTACTTGAAAAAGCCCTTTTTGCAAAACCCAGCGTGTTCAACAACTTCACCCATGAAAAGGAACACGCCATTGCCTGTCTGAACGCCACTCTTGCCGACCTGCTGGATACGGAAGGTCAGATTTTCACCGGCCATACGGCCCTGCTGCTCCCTTCCTTTCTCTCCCATGCTCTCCGCATCCTCATCACAGCCTCCCCTGCCTGGCGCATTGCCCAGGCCTGGAACATGGGGACCCCGGAAAAGGAAGCCCTGGAAGAAATTCAGAAATCCGACCAGAAAACCCAACTCTGGACCCGGCAGATCTGGGATGGCCCCCTCTGGAGCCCGGATCGTTACCACCTCATCCTCGCCATGGAACAGCAGAAAGACCCTGTGGCAGAGATCCTGGAAAAGATGGAAGACCCGGCCTTTCACATTACGGATGCAGGCCGCTGGGCCATGGAGGACTTTCGCCTTGCCAGCCGTGTGACCCTGGCCCTGAGCCACAAAGGTCACCATGCCACTGTCACTGCGGATTCCGGCAGAATCCGACTCATCATTGAAAAGAACGCAGCCCAGCCTTCGGCCCTGGCGGACGAACTGCACCACATCGCCTCCGCCGCCGAAGGCGTCCGGGATGTGGAAATCTGCATGGGCGCCCTGTCCCATGCGGCGGGCATTTACCGCAGATACGACCCTTCGGTGCACTACCGTGTTCTGCTTGTGGACGATGAAAAGGAATTTGTTCAGACCCTGGCCGAACGTCTGCGCATGCGCAATGTGCCCAGCCACGCCGTATGCTCCGGCGAAACAGCCCTCGCACTGCTCAAGGAGGATCCACCCGACCTGATGGTTCTTGACCTGAAAATGCCGGGCGTGGACGGGTTTGAGATTCTCACTCGGGTAAAAAAAAGCCACCCCGGCATTGCCATCATCATTCTTTCCGGCCACGGCACAGAGGCGGATCGCCAACGCTGCATGGAACTCGGGGCCTTTGCCTATCTCCAGAAACCCACAGACATCAACCAGCTGACCGCCACCATGAAACAGGCTTATACGCGTATCCGCGCAGAACGGAGCGCCCCTTCATAGATTCTAAGGATATCCCCATACTCAAAACGGATTTTTTCATGCAGCCCAGAAAGGAAAATGCAGCCTGAAGATGAAAAAACGGCTCCCAAGGCCTGAAAACAAAAAAGAACCCCGAAAAAGGATCGTTTTCCATCCCCCGATCTGACAAGGAGAAAAAATGAAAATCAAAGTATTGCTTGTGGATGATGAGGCACCCTTTGTGGACGCCCTGGCCGAAAGACTTTCCCTGCGGGACTTTGCAGTGAAAACCGCCTATGACGGAAGCCAGTGCCTGACAACCCTCACAGAAAATCCAACGGACACGGACGTGGTGGTCCTGGATCTTCTCATGCCCGGTATCTCCGGCCTTGAGGTGTTAAAGCAGATCAAGGAAATCGCGCCCCTGATCCAGGTCATCCTGCTCAGCGGCCAGGCCACCGTGGAGTCCGCCATTGAAGGCATGAAACGGGGTGCCTTTGATTTTCTCATCAAACCTGCGGAAACCGAGGCCCTTTCCGCAAAAATCACCACCGCCTTTGCCATCAAGGCCGCCCATGAGGAACGCATCCGCAATGCGGAGGTGGAAAATATTATCACCCATAAAGGCTGGTAAGTTTCATCAGACGTGATAAGAGAGACCCTTATCCAAAATCGCAAAAAAAGGGCAAAGCCTTCGGAAATATGGTTTTAAAAAAAGTTCATACATAACCCCGAGTCACAAAAACCCTTAAAGGAGTAGTCACCATGAATGCCTCCGCTGTACCCAAAAAGGCCGCCGTTGACTGGAATCGGCTCTTTTTCATGTTCTTAGGTCTTTTTCTCTTCTGCATCATCTACTGGGCTCCGCCCTTCCCCGATGCAGTGGATCCTTTGGGAAAATCCTTCACCCTTTCCCCCCAGGCCAAGGGAGCCATTGCCATCTTCATGCTGGCAGGCACCTGGTGGGTCTTTGAAGTGGTACCCATCGGCATCACCAGTATCCTCATCGGCGTCATGCAGGTCATGTTCCATGTGCGCTCCGCCAACGATGCCTTCAAAGACTTCATGACCCCCTCCGTACTCTTCATCTTCGGCTCCATTGTCATCGGTCTTGTGTTCACCAAAACAGGACTCACCAAGCGCATTGCCTATAAAATGCTGGGGATTGTGGGCGAAAAAACCCACCTCATCATGCTGGGCTGCTTTGTGCTCACCGTGGCCCTCACCCATGTCATGGCCCACACGGCTGTGGCCGCCACCATGTACCCGCTTCTTCTGGCCGTTTATGCCATGTACTCCGACGACCCCACCAAGCCCACAAAATTCGGCAAAGGCCTTTTCATCGGCATGGCCTATGTGGCCGGAGCAGGCAGTATCATCACCCTTCTCGGTGCAGCCCGTGGTCCCGTGGCCCTTGGTTTCTACAAAGACATCGTGGGCCGGGAAATCTCCTTTTTTGAACTCACCTACTACATGGCTCCCCTGGGCTGGCTCATGATGTTCCTCATCTGGGGCATGATTCTCCTCCTTCTTCCTCCGGAAAAAAAGCGCATTGAAGGCGTAAGGGAAAGGGCCGCAGAACTGGCCGCCCAGCAGGGCCCCATCACAGGAAGGGAAATCACCGCTGCGGTGGTGGTTCTCACCTGTATCGCCATCATGTCCCTTGGCAGCTTCATCCCAACCCTGGGCAAGCTCGACAAAACCGGCCTCATCCTCATCACCACCCTGATCTTCTTCTGCTCCCGCATCCTCA
The DNA here is from genome assembly GCF_034006065.1 of Desulfobotulus sp. NCBI lineage: Bacteria > Pseudomonadati > Thermodesulfobacteriota > Desulfobacteria > Desulfobacterales > Desulfobacteraceae > Desulfobotulus > Desulfobotulus sp. Next base: position 54,346 of record NZ_JAVETM010000010.1, read on the forward strand.
CCATTGACGACCTTGAAGCCGTACCCTGGAACATCATCCTGCTCTTTGGCGGCGCCATGAGCATCGGTTTCTGCCTCTGGCAGACCGGAGCCGCCCAGTGGATGGCCGTTCACTGGCTGGCCCTCTTTGAAAAGGCCCACTGGTTCGTCTTTGTCATGGGCATGGCCGTCTTTGTTCTTGCCATGACCAACTTCATCATGAACGTGGCGGCCATTGCCATTTCCATGCCCGTGGCCCTGGTCATCGCCCCCTATCTTCAGGTAGCACCCGAGGTCATCACCTTTGCAGCCCTGGTCACCGCAGGCATGCCCTTCATGCTTCTTGTGGGTGCGGCACCCAACGCCATTGCCTACGACTCTAAACAGTTCACCACAGGAGAATTTTTCAAATACGGGGTTATTGCCAGCATCCTGCTCCTGGCCGTGCTCAGCCTCTTCATCCTTGTGATCTGGCCCCTCATGGGTATGCCCGTTACCTTGCGCGGATAAGAAGTTTACACATATCGGCTGTTTTCCGGGAGACGGCAACCGCCGTCTCCCGGACTTTTAAGGAGTCGCCATGCCTGCTCCCTTCCGGATCCACAAAAAAAACGAAGACAGCATCCTCAGCTTAAGAAGCCGTCTTTACCTTTCCCTTGGCGGAATTCTCCTTCTGGTCAGTGCGGGCATTGGCATCATGGGCTGGTACACCCGCACCCTGGAAAGGCTTGTGACCGAAGACATTCCCATGGGTATTGCCGCCTTCCAGTCCGCCGAAGCCCTGGAAACGGCCCTCATCCACCAGAAGGGGTTTGTCACCTACTACATGCTGGACAGGGATCCGGAGTGGCTGCGCAGGCTGGGGGAATACCGCCAGATCTTCCGGGAAAAACTTGTGGACGCGGAAAAATGCGTCCAGAATCCCGCCCAAAAACAGCTTCTCAATGACATCCGGGATAACTATGCCCGGTATATCGAAATGAAAGACCAGGTCATCGCCCACTACGTCCAGGAACGCCTGGAAGAGGGCAGGGCCAGACACCCGGAAATCCGGGTGCTTTTTTTCCGCATCATGCAGCACTGCGAAGATTTCAAATCCCTGCAGGCCCAGGCCCTCAGCCGCCTGCAGGAACATGTGAGCCGGGAAACCCAACAGGTCAGGAATGTCACCCTCCTGATCCTTCTTATTACCGCAGCCCTCATCCTGGTTCTGGGAGTGGAAATTTCCCGGCAGATCCTAAGACCCCTAAGGCGTCTTGCCCTGGAAACCGGAGTCTCAGCCATCAGGGGGGGCAATGAGGTCACCGCCATCAGCCGGGGTGTGGAGGGGCTTCTCCGCAACGCAGGGGAAGCCACCCGTGAACTGCACCGCAGCCGGGAAAACCTGGAACAGGCCGAACGCATGGTGGTGGTGGCCCGCCTGGCCGCAGGCATGGCCCACTCCATCCGCAACCCCCTCACCTCCGTCAAAATGCGCCTCTTTTCCCTTTCCCGCTCCCTCAGGCTGGATGCGGATCAGAAGGAGGATTTTGAGGTCATTTCCGGAGAAATCCGGCACATTGATACCGTTGTTCAAAATTTTCTGGAGTTTTCAAGGCCTCCCAAACTGAAAATCCAGTCCATCAGCCCATCGGATGTGGTAGACCGCACCCTCACCCTCTTAAGCCATCGTCTGGCCTCCTATGAGGTTTTGGCAAAGCTTAACAGAACAAGCCCACTTCCCTTCATCTCCGGAGATCCGGAACAGTTGAAAGAGGTTCTCGTCAATCTCATGGAAAACAGCTGCCAGGCCCTGGATGGCAAACCCGGCCACATTGAGATCACCGAAAGCCTGGATCTTTCCGATCCCAAAGCCCCAAAGGCCGCCATCCGCCTTTGCGATTCCGGCCCCGGCATCCCCGAAGACATGCTGTCCCGCATCTTTGAGCCCTTTGTCACCACCAAAGAAGACGGCACAGGCCTTGGCTTAAGTATTGCATTCCGGATCATCGAAAACCACGGCGGCACCCTGACCGTGACTTCAGAACCGGAAAAGGGCGCCTGCTTTGACATCCGCTTACCCCTCATTGCCCAGGAAGAAGGAGAGGCCTGATGGCCCACATCCTCATCATTGACGACGACGACCAGCTCCGCACAAGCTTTCAGAAACTGCTCACCCGGGAGGGCTTCCAGGTCACCGCCGCTGCTTCAGGAGAGGCGGGCTTAAAAAGCTTTCGGGAAAACATCCCGGATCTGGTCATTGTGGACATGCAGATGCCCGGCAAAAACGGGCTCGAAACCTTCACCCTCATCAACAGGGACCACCCCCGTCTGCCCGTCATCATCATGACCGCCTACGGCACCACGGATTCAGCCATTGAAGCCACCAAGGCCGGAGCCTTTGACTATATCCTGAAGCCCTTTGATATTCCGGACATGCTGGATCTCATCGGAAAAGCCCTGGATGCCAGCCGCTTCATGAAAACCCAGGCTTCCCTGGAAAACCCAGAACCCGAAATGGTCAATGAGGCCATCATCGGCCGCAGTCCCGCCATGCAGCAGGTGTACAAGTCCATCGGCCGCGTAACAGCCACGGATGCCACCGTTCTCATCCGGGGGGAATCGGGCACAGGAAAAGAGCTGGTGGCCAGCGCCATCTACCAGCACAGCAGCCGGGGCAAACTGCCTTTTCAGATCATCAACTGCGTGGCCATCCCGGAAACCCTTCTGGAATCCGAGCTTTTTGGCTATGAAAAGGGGGCTTTCACCGGCGCTGTCCAGCGCAGGGTCGGAAAAATCGAACAGGCCAACGGCGGCACCATCTTTCTCGATGAGATCGGAGACATGCCCCTTTCCCTTCAGTCCAAGCTTCTGCGCCTTCTTCAGGAACGCAGCATTGAACGCATCGGAGGTCGGGACACCATTCCTGTGGATGTGCGCATCATTGCTGCCACCAACCGGAACTTAGAAGAGGCCATTACAGACGGACGATTCCGGGAAGATCTCTACTATCGCCTCAATGTGGTCAGCCTGACCCTGCCGCCCCTGCGGGAAAGAAAGGGCGACATCCCCCTTCTCACCGATTATTTCCTCAAGCGATTTTCAAGGGAAGCGGACATGGAAAACCCCGGCATCACCGATGCGGCCCGCAGGCGTCTGGAAGCCCATGACTGGCCAGGCAATATCCGGGAATTCGGCAATACCCTGCACAAGGCCATCATCTTTAACCGAGGCGCTCCCATTTCCGTGGAAGACCTGGACATGGATACGAACCAATCCTCTCTCCTTGCCACAGAAAAACGACTGCCGGATCTGGAGACGGGTTTTCGCTCCTGGATCCGTGCGGAGCTGGAAAGGGGAGCTGGAGAAAACTTCTTTGATGAAACCATGGATACCTGCGCACGCCTGCTTGTCAGTGAAACCCTCAACTACACCGGCGGCAACCGCTCCCAGGCGGCAAGGCTTCTCGGTATGTCCCGCCCCACCCTCCACGCCCGCATTGATAAATACAACCTCAAGCTCCAGACCTCTGTGAAAGAAGAAGGGGAAGAAGGCTGAGCCTCTCTTAGGATTCGGTTTTAAAAAAACCGGATCCCTCCCCTTCCCACGTCCGAACTTCTTACACATCCCCTTCCACCCTGCAAACCCCACAGACAGTCCGCAACCTTCATGCAAAAAATTAAAGCCTTTAAATACGGGTGGATATATTCCAGAAATACATTGGCACTCCCCTTGCAATTCCTCCTGTTCAGCATCCATGCACCGGTCTCGACAAGATCCGGACCCATAAAACCCCAACGGGAGGAGACAAGGCCCATGCATCAACTTGTAAAAAACTTCATGGTTCCCATCGAAAGATTCCCCACCATCCAGAACACGGCCACCTTCACCGAAGCCGTCCTCGCCCTGGAAGAAGCCCAGGAAGCCTTCCTCGCCGGAAAAAAGGAACAGCGCATCCTTCTCGTTCTTGATGATGAGAGAAAGATTGTGGGCAAACTCACGCCCATGGACATCATCCGGGGCCTGGAACCCAACTACGACAAGCTTGTGGATAAGGAGACCGGCGCTTTCATCTCCAATGTGAATTATGTCATTGAATCCATGAAAAAAGAGGCCCAGCTATGGGCCCGCCCCATTGATGATCTCTGCAAGACCGCGCAGAACGTAAGAATCCGGGATTTTCTCAAAAGCACGCCCAAGTCCCAGATCATTGACGCAGACGCCAACCTCAACCTGGCCCTCCACGCCTTTTACATCTTCCGTCACGACAGCCTTTTTGCCATGGAAGACGGCAGGGTTGCGGGCCTTCTGCGCTTTTCAGACGTGTACAGGGAAATTCAGCGCCAGATCAAAGCCTGCAGAATTTGAGCGTTAAAAACAAAAAAAGACCGGACACCGCGTCTTTTCAATGAATTCAAACACTTTTTTACCAAAGGAGATCGGAATATGGCAGAGCATGCGCAGGGAGAACTCCGAAAACCCGGACCCAATGAGCTGGTGATCGATGAACACCCCGAAACCCCCAAACAGTCCGGAACCAGTATCCTCATCAAATGCGCCATCGCCCTGGCGCTGGGAATTTTCGTCTACATCCTTCCCACCCCGGACAACCTTTCCCCCGAAGGTCACAGACTGCTGGCCCTGCTGGTCGCCGTCCTTGTTCTCTGGATCTCCGAGGCCATTCCCATCGGCATCACAGCCCTCTGCGTGGGTGCGGGTATGATTGCCTTCAAGATTGTGGGCAACAACGATGCCTGGACCCCCTACGCCAACCCTGCGGTCATGTTCGTACTCATGATCATCATGTTCGGCGTGGTCCTGAATGAAGTGGGCCTTGCCAAACGCATGATGTACTATCTTCTGAAAATGGCAGGCACCAATGTCAAGAAGCTGAGCTTCGTTCTGGCCATAGGCTGCACCATGCTGGCCACCATCCTCCACGACGCCACGGTGACAGTTGTCATGGTGTTCGCCTTTGTGCCCGTCTTCATGGCCATGGGCATGAAGCCCGGCGGCAAAGCCAAGCTACCAAAATTCTTCCTCATCCTCATCCCCCTGGCCGCATCCGCAGGTGGCTTTGGCACCATGATCGGTGGGGGCCGCAACCCCCTGGCCGTGGAAATGCTCGCCCGCTACACCAAAGACACCACCGGCGTAAGCAAGGTCATCGGATTTGTGGAATATTTCATCATTCAGTTTCCCTTGAGCATTTTCACCGGCATTGCCACCTGGGCTGTGGTGTATTTCCTCTTCCGCCCTGAAGAAAAGGAACTCAAAGGCGTATCCCTGGAAGACCCCGGCCCCATGAGCAGCGCAGAACTGGGTGTGGCTCTGATTTTCCTTGGCGCCTTTATCTTCTGGTTTCTCGGCGACATCACGGGCTGGCATGTGAGTGTGGTGGCAGCCATCGCCATGGTGGGCTTCTGCGGACCCGGCTGGGTTTCCTTTAAAACCATCTGCGACAAATTCCCCTGGGAATCCTGGATTGTGTTCGGCGCAGGCGTTTCCTTAGGCCTTGCCCTCCTCAAAACCGGGGCCGGAAAGTTTCTTGCCGAATCCTGCCTGCCCCTCCTTCAGGGTCATGGCTCCTTTGTCACCTTCTTTGGCCTTGGCTTCTTCGGCTCTCTCCTGTCCAGTGTCATGAGTAACTCCGCCGCCGTGGCCCTGACGCTCCCCATCACTCTGCCCATGGCAGACATGCTGGGCATGTCCCCTGTGGCCGTAGCCCTTCTTGCTCCCATCACCACCTCCTTCATCATGCTGGTCATCGGGTGCCCGCCCACCATCATCGCCTACAGCACGGGCTATTTCACCCAGGTGGATTTCATTAAGGTCGCCGTACCCTGGTGCATCTGCCTTCTGGTCATCGTCGTCCTCGGTCTCCTGATCTACTGGCCCATGATCGGCGTGTACTGAGCCTTAAAAAGCCACTGGCTTCCGAACAAGCCTTTCGGGCAGGACAAAACCTGCCCGGAAGGCTCACAAAAAAATAAAAACCGGGCGGATCTCCCCCAGGCCCGGATTTAAAAAAGGAGACAGACCCCATGGAACCCATTCGCATTCTCGTGGTGGACGATGAAAAGGACTTTACGGAAATGCTCTGCCTGCGCTTAAAAGAGGTGGGCCACAGCGCAGACGCCGTACACGATGGCAAGGCGGGCATGGCCATGCTCGACAAAAAACCCTATGACGTACTCATCCTCGATATCCGCATGCCCGGCATGGATGGTCTTCAGGTACTGAAACAGATCAAGACGGACCATATCTCCACCGAAGTCATCCTGCTCACCGGCCACGGTTCCACGGAAACCGCTGTGGAAGGCATGAAACGGGGTGCCTTTGATTATGCCCTGAAACCCTATGATTTTGCCGAGCTGATGGAAAAAATCCAGGACGCCAAGCAGGTGAAAGAAGAACGGGAAGCCCGCATCCGAAAAGCAGAAGAGCGCTCCCGCCTGGACAGACTGGAAAAGCATATGCGCTTTTAAACCCCGCCCCTCGAAAATGGGGGGATCCGACCCGTAACCCCGGTGTTCTCACGCGTCTGCATGGAAAGACTCCCTCCAGACCCTGCAGAAGGATCTTCGCCCCTGATCCGCGGAGAACCCACCCCACACGGGCCCCTTCCCTCCGGTCCCCCCATTTTAAGGACGCCGATATTTCGGCGTCCTTTTTTTGTTTTCACCCGTATCCCCCACCGTTCCCGTAATAAACCAGAGAAACATTTGATTCTGCCCAAAAAAACAGGTAGCTTTCAAAAAGAAGGTTCAAAGTGACTTCGTTTCATACCCGTCCACAAAAAAACGCTACCCGGCAAATATATCCAAAACCGGATCAAAAGGAGGCTCTCATGCTGAAAAGCTACGAAGCCATATATGAAAAAGGCCAGATCCGCTGGCTGAAAGAGGCTCCCCACATTGCAACTGCCCATATCATCGTCACCATACTCGATGAAAATCCCAAAATCATAAAACGACGGACTCCACCCACATCCCTCTTCGGCAAAGGAAAGGTTCTGGGAGACATCATCAATCCCATCACAGATGAAGGGGACTGGGAATGCCTGAAATAATCATGCTGGATACCCACATCTGGTTCTGGTTTATCAATGGAGACACAGATCCGATTCCGGTAAGCCACAGAAAACAAATCGAACAGGCGGACAGGGTCGGTGTCTCACCGGTTTCCTGCTTTGAAATCACACTGGCCCGACAAAAAGGGAAGCTTTCCCTTCCATGCGAAACCCACCTATGGCTAAAGGAAGCCCTTGAACCCGCAGGCATCGAAATATTCCCCCTGTCACCTTCCATTGCCTCACGCGCCGTAGCTCTGTCACAGATCCATAAAGATCCCTTCGACAGAATTATCATCGCGACAGCTCTGGAATACGGAGCCCTTCTTTCAAGCATGGACAACATGTTTTCCAAATATCCGGAACTGGAGGGCTGCCTGATTCGATAACAAAAAAATCTCCTTTTTTTACAGCCCCCGAAAACCTGTCCACTTTCTTGACAGACTGTAAAAAATGCCTTTCAAAAGCCCTTCACAACTTTAAAAAAAACACCTTCCCCCTTTTTCATACCCCATATCGCCCCAACGCCTTTTCCCATGGGCTTTTCACTCCCATTCATCCCCTGCCCCGAAAATTTTTTCCATTCTATCTCGAACCGTCCGTCAATTTCGGTATCTTATTTGCAAATAGATACAAAAAGTGAAGATCCGTCAGGATTTAAAGAGAAAAACAAAGAAAAAAGGTGCTTTTCAGGCTCAAAAACCTTCACCCCGTCCCCAACCAGGGGATGCGACCTGCTTCAGACGTAAAGAAAGGAGTTTTATCCATGGGAGCCCAGGATCATACGACCCCGCCCCCCAACCGCCTCGTTGACCACCATGAGGAACCCCAAAGCCCACCCCAGTCCGCCGCAAGCATTCTCATCAAATGCGGTATCAGTATTGCATTGGGGCTGTTTGTCTTTCTTCTGCCCACACCAGATAACCTCACTCCCGAAGGTCACCGCCTTCTGGCTCTGCTCATCACGGTACTGGTACTCTGGATCACCGAAGCCATGCCCATCGGCGTCACAGCCCTTTGCGTGGGCGGCGGCATGATCGCCTTCAAGATCGTGGGCAGAAATGATGCCTGGACACCCTTTGCCAACCCTGCGGTCATGTTCGTACTCATGATCATCATGTTCGGCGTGGTGCTGAACGAGGTTGGACTGGCAAGACGGCTCATGTATCATCTTCTTAAATTCGCTGGCACCAACGTGAAAAAGCTGAGCTTCATTCTTGCCATAGGCTGCACCCTGCTGGCCACCATCCTCCATGACGCCACGGTCACCGTGGTCATGGTCTTTGCCTTTGTGCCCGTTTTCATGGCCATGGGCTTTAAACCCGGAGCAGGTCACAAATTGCCGAAATTTTTTCTCATGCTCATTCCCCTGGCCGCATCCGCAGGGGGCTTTGGCACCATGATCGGGGGCGGTCGTAACCCCCTGGCCGTGGAGATTCTCTTCCGTTACACCCAAGAAGCCACAGGCGTAGGCCGGGTGATCGGTTTCATGGAATACCTCATCATCCAGCTTCCCATCAGTATCTTCACCGCCTTCGCCACCTGGCTTGTGGTGTATTTTCTCTTCAGGCCCGAGGAAAAGGAGCTTAAAGGCGTCAGACTGGAAGACCCCGGCCCCATGAGTACGGCGGAAAAGGGCGTGGCCATTATTTTCGGGAGTGCCTTTGTGCTCTGGTTTCTCGGAGACATCACAGGCTGGCATGTGAGTGTGGTGGCCTGCATGGCCATGATCGGCTTCTGCGCTCCGGGCTGGGTTTCCTTTAAAACCATCTGTGACAAGTTCCCCTGGGAATCCTGGATTGTCTTTGGCGCGGGCGTTTCCTTAGGTATGGCCATGCTCACCACCGGCGCAGGCCAGTTTCTTGCAGAAAGCATATTGCCGCTGCTGGAAGGCAGGAGCAGCTTCACCGTGTTTTACGGCTTAGGTCTTTTCGGCTCCTTCCTCTCCAGCCTCATGAGCAACTCCGCGGCCGTGGCCCTGACGCTTCCCATCACCCTGCCCATGGCGGACATGCTGGGGATGTCACCGGTGGCTGTGGCACTTCTCGCTCCCATGACCACGTCCTTTATCATGCTGGTCATCGGGTGCCCGCCCACCATCATTGCTTACAGTGCAGGCTATTTCACCCAGGTTGATTTCATCAAGGTCGCCGTACCCTGGTGCCTGATTCTCCTTGTGGTGGCCACCATCGCCGCCCTGGTTTACTGGCCCATGATCGGCGTGTACTGATCATTCTTATGAAGGAGGTTCCCATGGCCGGAAGCAAGGACAAAACCCAAAGCCCCGCTCTGGATGGCATGAACAACGAAGCCCAGGCCAGAACCAAAACCGAGGCCGACCATCTCTATGACCTGCTCCGGCCCCTGCATCACCTGCCCAGGGGAAAAAACACCTGGAACCCGGCCTTTTTAAAAAAATCCTGGTTCTGGCCCGCCAGTGTGGCGGTTATGATGATTTTCTATTATCTTTATCCCCTGATCTGGGATTTTTTTGCAGGCCCTTAAGAACAGGCCGCCTCCGCAATCATAAAAATGCGGCGTCATGCCGCAGAAAAAGGAGACCCCATGGACCCTTTGCGTATCCTTGTGGTGGACGATGAAAAAGACTTTACGGAAATGCTCTGCCTGCGCCTTGAAGAGGCAGGCCATCTGGCCCACGCCGCCCATGACGGAAAAGGCTGCATGGAAATGCTGGACACCCATCCCTACGACGTACTGATTCTCGATATCCGCATGCCCGGCATGGATGGTCTTCAGGTGCTGCGCCAGATCAAATCCGACCACATTTCAACGGAAGTCATTCTCCTCACCGGCCACGGCTCCACGGAAACCGCCGTGGAAGGCATGAAACGGGGTGCCTTTGACTATGCCCTGAAACCCTACGATTTTGCCGATCTTCTGGAAAAAATCCACGACGCACGGGAAGTCAAACGAAAACGCGAGGCTCGTATCCGAAAGGCGGAAGAACGCTCCCGCCTCGACCGACTGGAAAAAAGCATACGGTTTTAAAAAAACAAGACTGCAAAATTCCCCATCCACCCTGTCTGCCCCCCATGTCTTTCACATTGCAGCATGGGGGGCTTTTTATTCCAAAAGCCCCTTTCTCCGCACAAGCGTCCATCCCCATGACACTTCTCCTGCATCCTGCCAATTCCCCAGACACCCGGACATGAGAAAAACCCATGAAATGCCTTACATGGAAAGACAGAAGCCACATGGCATCCACCTTGCAAATACATGAGAATACAGGCCTGCCTCCCTCCTTTACGCCCTGGCCTGTTCCTGCCGGTGTCTGAATCCAATGTGTCCGTTTTTTTGTCACCCTGTAAAGCAACGCCTGTCGGCATGGGAAAAGCTCTCACCCAGAAAAGTCGGCCTTTGCGCCATAAAGCACCGAAAAAAGAGTTTTTCCGGATATTTTACGATTTTTTTAAACTTCGGCCCCATCTTTGCATTTTTGACCAAGGCCAGACAGGCTGGCAACACACGGGGGCAAATGGCATTCACCCCCCAAGGAAGGAAGATCCCATGGTCCCATGCCTTTATGTGCTTTTTGCGGATCCCAGTCCCCATATCTGCCAGCTTCTTCAACGAGAACTGCGCATGCTGCCTTGCAGGGCCCATGCCTTCTGCACAGGGCATGCTCTCATGGAAAGAATTCAGCAGGACGTAAAAAGAGGCGTTACACCGGACCTTGTGGTTCTGGATCCGGATCTGGCGGACATCCGAAGGGAGGATTTACTGGCGGCCCTGCACATGCAGCTTCCGGCAACGCCTCTGGTGCTGCACTCCCTGCACGCCAGAGAACGGCATAAACAGGAGATGCCCCTGCCTCCCCTGCTTATTTTTCTGGAAAAAAACGACAGCAGCCATATCCGCATCCGCAGACTCATTGAAACCCGCATCCAGCGTCAGGGGGACGTGTAAGATGAAAAAAAACAAAAGCCACCCCAATCCCCAGGCCTTCATCCCCCTGCCCTCCATACAGGGAGATGTCGCCAAAGAAAAAGACGCCTATGCGCGACTTGCCCGGCGCATCCTCATTACCGCCCTGGTCATCAGCCTTGCGCCCATTCTTCTGGTGCTCGCCATCACCCTTAACCAGTACGACCAGGCCACAAGGGAAAAAATCCACACCACCCTCAGCGCCATTGTGGAGTACAACCGCACAGAGATTGACGCCTTTCTCCGGGAAAAAACCGCCAATCTCCAGAGTCTTGTCCTGTTTTCCCCACCCGAAGACCTGCAGGATCCCCAGGTCATGGAAGCCCACCTGCGCAGACTGCGCCGCGTGTATGGTCCTGTGTTTGAGGATCTGGGCCTCGTGTCCGCCACAGACGGCCGCCTGGTCAGTTATGCAGGCCCCTTTCGCCTGGGACCTGCGGATTACAGCAAAGCGGAATGGTTTCAGGAATTCAGGGAAAAACCCCAGGCCGTGAGCGATGTCTTCCTGGGCCTGCGGGGCATGCCCCACTTCATTGTCATGGTTCGCACCCACGATAAGGAAGGCTATCCGTGGATTCTGAGGGCCACCATTGACTTTGAGGCCTTTAACACCATGGTCCGCAACCTTAAAATCGGAAAAAGCGGTTTTGTCTGCATCCTCAACCGAAAAGGCGAGCTGCAGACCCGGCCTCTGCAGGATATCAACCCCCACACCCAGGTGTACCAGAAGCTGCTCAGCACCCGTTCCGGAGACTCCCTGATTTTCCACCAGGGAAGGGACAAAAACGGGCAAAAACAGATCTATGTGGCGGGTTTTCTTAAAAATGAAGACTGGATGCTCATTTCCCAGCAGCCCGAATCCGATGCTTTCTCCGACCTCCACAAAATCCGAAAAATCGGCATCCTGCTCTTTCTGGGCTGCGCCCTGGTCATTGCCTTCCTTGCCACCCGCTTTTCCAGAAAACTGGTCCTTACCCTTCAGAGGAAGGAAACGGAAAAGCAGCTCATGAACCGTCAGGTCATTGAAACAGGCAAACTCGCCTCCATCGGCGAGCTGGCTGCGGGCATTGCCCATGAAATCAATAACCCCGTGGCCATCATGGTGGAAGAAGCCGGATGGATTGATGACCTTCTGGCCGATGAAGATCCCCAGAGCATTAAAAATATTCAGGAATTCAAGGCTTCTTTGGGCCAGATCCGCACCCAGGGCCAACGCTGCAAGGAAATCACCCGAAAACTCTTAACCTTTGCCCGGAAATCCGAATCCACAACCGAGGTTGTACAGATCAATGATATGATCCGGGAAATTCTGCCCCTCTGCGAGCCCAGGGCCCGCTACGCCCAGGTGAACGTGGAAACCCGGCTTGCCCCGGATCTGCATCCGGTTCTCGCCTCCAGGACGGAAGTGCAGCAGGTGATCCTGAACCTTGCCAACAATGCCATTGACGCCATGGAATCCGAAGGCGGATCCTTGAGCTTTGAAAGTATCAACCACGATGACTTCATTGAAGTTCTGGTTTCCGATACCGGCCCCGGCATTCCGGAGGCCAACCTGAAACGGATCTTTGATCCCTTTTTCACCACCAAACCCGTGGGCAAGGGAACGGGTCTCGGCCTTTCCATCTGTTACGGTATTATTTCCGCCATGGGCGGCAAACTTGAAGTTGAAAGCATGATGGGAGCAGGATCCACCTTCCGCATTCTGCTGCCCGCACGAATCTCCGCGGAGGAAAATTCCGCATCTCCGAATCCATGAAAGACTCATAACCCCAAGACTCAAAGGAGCAGAGACCATGACCCAGCGTAAAGTTCTTCTCACAGACGATGAAACCGGATTTGTGGAAACCCTTTCCAAGCGCCTGGAAAAAAGGGAGTTCAAGCTGGCCACCGCATTTTCCGGCAACGAGGCCCTGAGTGTTCTTGCGGAAAACGCCTGGATTGATGTGGTGGTGCTGGATGTGAAAATGCCCGGCATGGACGGCCTTGAAACCCTCTCCCTGATCAAGCAGCGGTTCCCCCTTGTGGAGGTCATCATGCTCACAGGCCATGCCACCGTGGAATCCGCCATTGACGGCATGAAACAGGGGGCCTTTGATTATCTCATGAAGCCCTGCGACATCGACATTCTCACCCAGAAGGTGGATGAGGCCACGGCCCGCAAGCGCGCCCATGAAGAAAAAATCATCAATGCCCGCGCTCAGGGGATCGCCGCCCGGAGGGGGGACTGATGCCCGAACCCTGCCGCCTGCTCCTTGTGGATGATGAATCCGGCTTTGTCCGGGTTCTCGGAAATCGTCTCGAAAAAAGAGGATATTCCGTTTCTCGGGCCACCAGCGGTACGGAAGCCATCCGCCTCCTGCGTCGGGAGGAGGCGGATGTGGCCATCCTGGACCTGAAAATGGAAGACATGGACGGCATGGAAGTCTTGAAAATATTCCGGCGCATGGCTCCGGAAACTGCTGTCATCATGCTCACGGGCCATGGCAGTGAAGAGGCAAGGAAAGAGGCCCTGGAAATCGGGGCCTCAGACTACCTCACCAAACCCTGCGAGCTGGAAACCATGCTGAAAGCCATTGAGAACGCCATGAAATAAGGATACGCCCATGCCCAATACCGGAAGACGTTATCATGACATTTCCCTTGTGCTGGTGGACGACGAAGCGGCTTTCCGGGATACCCTGGCCAAACGCCTGGAAAAAAGGGAAATCAAGGTTCATCCCGTGGCTTGCGCAAAGCAGGCTCTGGAGATTCTGGCCCGCGAACCCGTGGACGTGGTGATCTCCGATGTGCGTATGCCGGAAATGTCCGGCCATGAACTTCTGGCCCGCATTCTGGAAAACCATCCGGACAAGGAGGTCATCCTGCTCACAGGCCATGGGGATCTGCGGGACGGGGTGGAGGGCATTCGGGCGGGAGCCTTTGACTACATCACCAAGCCTGTGGAAATTGACCACATTGAAAGCAAGGTGCGTCAGGCTGCGGCTGCGGTGAGAAGACGTAAGGAAAGGCAAGTGGAAGGCGAGTTGCGCAAACAGCTGGAGGAAAGGGCCCTTCAGGCGGAAAAACTTGCCACCGTGGGCACCCTCGCCACAGGGGTGGCCCACGAAATCAACAATCCCCTTGCCATTATCAACGAAGCCGCAGGCTGGATCGGCCAGGTGATGGCAAGGCCCTCCATGCGGGATCTTCCCGAAAACGCAAGCCTCACCCGTGCTTCGGAAATCATCCAGACCGCCGTGGATCGGGCCCGCCGCATCACCCATCAGCTTCTTGGCATGGTAAGAAAGGAAAGCGAAGCACCCACCATCTGTGACATGCCGGGCTATCTGATGGAGCTGGCCTCCCTGTGCCGCAGCATTCACCCGGAAAACGAGGTGGCCATCCATGTGGAGGAAGACACCCCCTTCACCCTCATCACCGACCCCCACAAGCTCCGCCAGATTCTGGTCAACCTGGTGGAAAACGCCATTCAGGCCACACCCAAGGGGGGCTGCGTCACCCTTTCCTCTCAGCTCACCGATACGGGGAAAGTGACCATCCAGGTGCAGGATACGGGTCCCGGTATTCCCGAAAGCGTGAAAAAACGCATTTTTGATCCTTTTTTCACCACCAAACCCCAGGGCAAGGGCACGGGGCTCGGGCTTTACCTCTGCCGGGATCTTTCCCATCATCTGGGAGGTGAGCTTGAGGTTTCAAGCCGACCCGGAGAAGGGGCTTGTTTCACCCTTACCCTGCCCAGGGCACTGCCCAATGGTACACCCCCCTGAGAGCCTCTGTCAGGGCCGGATGTCAATGGTGGGAAAAAGCCCCTTGTAACGGCCTGTGAGATAGGGTTGAATGGTGTTAAAGGAGATGAAACCATCGTCCTGGGCATGGCCCTTCTGTCCTGTTTCCAGGTAGTAGGCGCCATTAACTTCCAGGACATGGTCGATTCTGCGTCTGAAAACATCCACAAAATCCTTCCCGCTTCCTTTAAACTTCATGTTGCCAAGCCCTACCTCGCCATTAACCTTTTCAAGGTCTTTCAAAGCCATGCTATGTTTTTTTAAGTCTTCCGCATTGCGGATCAGACCCCACACCGCCGTCTCCTGAGGAATTTCAAGTCCTTCTTCCAGATCCATGATGGTATGCGGCATCACGATACAACCTTTTCCGATTTTCAAGGGTGCATTTTCCCCACCCCGAATAAAGGAATTGAAGCCCACAAAAACCCTTTCCGCCAGATGGGCGTTGATAATTTTTGCGCCATGGGCCGTGACATCGTTCTTTTCAAGCCTGGAATTGATGATGTAAGAGTTTTCCTGGGCATTGGCCCCAGGCCCCATCCAGGCACTGTCCAGATAGGCCCGCTGGGAAACCAGCACCGCGCCTTCCACCACCGTCTGCCCCCGGATCACCGCATAAGAACTCACCGCGCTGCCTTCGGGCACATCAATGGGAAGTTCGCTGTAGGGATTCTCAAAAACCTCCTGAAACCCCTCCTTCCGACTTTCCACAAAATCCATGATAATCCCTTCGGGCAGTTTGCCCGGCTCGAAACGAATATAGGGACTAAGGAAATCCGGATCAAAACGGTAGATGAATTCAAAGGTGTTTTTTCGGATCCAGATGGTTCCATCGGGAATATTTTCATGAAAAAGATCCCCGGCCTGTACATAGGAAAAGGTGCCGATCTTGCAACCATGCAGGGTGCACAGGTCCACCGTGGCAAAGGGCCCGAGAAAACAGCCTTCCACGGGGGCTCCGTGGATATTGGCGTAATGGGCCGCCGCCGTGTTCTGAATCAGAAACTCTTCCGGATGCTCCGGATCATGGGAATAATTATGGACAAGGGTGTGGATTAAAAAACTGTCCCGGATACGGATGATTTCATCATCCCCTAGAACAATGGCGCCCCCGTTATGCTCAAAGGTATCGCCTTTGCGCTTTAATTCATCCCCACGGATATCACATTTATGGAGAATGGAGTGGTCCACCACACATTTTCCAAGGAAATAACTGCCACCCACATTGGATCTGGAAAAATTGAACTGGAGAGGATGCTGGCTGGTCACACCGTAAAAGCCATAAAACCGGATCAGCTTTTCTGCGGGAATCAGATCCCGAATGGACTCATCGGCCTTGAAATGAAAAGGTCTCAGGTTCAGGTTCACCCGGGAAAGGATGCGATCAAGGAGTATTTCAAGTTGTTGCATATTACCTCCAGGCTTTCTTGGGGGTATATCAGAAAAAAACCATGGAAATCCCCGTACGCCTCAGGACAAAGGAGGTCCCCAGTCACCCTGGGCTGCGGCCTCCTCTGCCCTTCGTATCCATGATTCAGCCGACGTTTTTTTCAGGCAGGCTCGCCTATGGGAAGGACGGTGCGCCCGAATTGCTCATTCAGCACCTCTGCCATAGCCAGATAAATGGCGCTGGCTCCACATACAATGCCTTCAAAACCTGCAATGCGGCCCATGAAGCCAGATCCTGTAAAATCCCGCGCTGCCAGAAGAAAAAAAAGAACGGTCAGGCTTAAAAAAACAAACTGCAATCCCCGGCTTCCAGTAAGCGTCCCGAAAAACATAAACAGGGTAAAAATCCCCCAAAGTAAAAGATACCAGGCCATGTAACCATGGGGCGTCGGGTCTGCCCATCCCATTTTCGGCATCACCATGAGAAAGACCAGGGTCAGCCAGAAAAGTCCATAGGAAGTAAAGGCCGTTGTGCCGAAGGTATTCCCCTTCCGAAACTCCATGATGCCCACAATGATCTGGGCCAGACCTCCGTAAAACAGCCCCATGGCCAGGATCATGGCGCTGACAGGATAAAACCCCGCATTGTGGATGTTCAGTAAAATCGTTGTCATGCCAAAACCCATCAGCCCCAGAGGACCCGGGTTTGCATACGCCTTTTCCATTGTTGCCCTTCCTTTTTAAAAATTTGGTTAGTGAGATTGATTCGATGAGGGATGAACACAACAGGGCAAACCATCAGGCCATCCATCCCCTAAGAGTGGCCGATTCGCCCATGAAGCCCTCAACGCAAATGCGCATGGGGCTCCGGCACATAATTGACCAGCGGACAGGTATAGACACTGCCGTCCTTGTGGGTTTTACGGAAAATATCCTCCACAGCATCCTGGGCATTGCCATAGATGTGTTCTTCCCCGATTTTTTCCAGAAGATGGGTTCTTTTGAAAACGGCCATGACCTTTTCTTTCACACCGCAAAAGGAAATATCCTGCCCTCTGGCCCTCACCCGCTCAATGAGCAGGGCCAGGGTTTCCTCGCCAGAAGCGTCCATGTCATTGATGCCATCACACACCACAAGCATATGCTTCAGCTGGGGCTTGGCGTTCTGAATGGCCAGCACCTGATCTTCCAGATAGGAGGCATTGGCAAAAAAGAGAGTTCCGTCAAAACGGATCACTGCCACATGGGGACATTCCTGCAATTCGTAGATCCGGGCGCAGCGCAGGGTCATGGTGTCATCCATGGACAGGCTGGCCACGGTGGGGCGCATGGTGCGAAACAGAAAAACCAGAAGACTCAGCACCACGCCGACCATGATGCCCTTGTCCAGGTGAGGTGCAAAAATCAGGGTACAGGCAAAGGAAATGATGCTGATAATACCGTCCGATGGCTGGGCCTTCCAGGCATGGATGAAACCAGATACGTTAATGAGACCGATAACCGCCATCATGATCACAGCCGCCAGCACAGCCTGGGGCAGGTGATACAGAAGAGGGGTGAAGAAAAGCAGGGTCAGTACCACAACACAGCTTGTCACCACACTGGAAAGCCCGGTCACCGCACCGGCCTGAAGATTCACCGCGGAGCGGGAAAAAGAACCGGAAGCCGGATAGCTCTGACCGATGGCCCCCACCATATTGGCAAGCCCCTGACCAATGAGTTCCTGGTTGGGATCCAGCTTCTGGCCTGTTTTGGCGGCCATGGCCTTGGCGATGGAAATGGCTTCCATAAAGCCAAGAAGGGAAATAATCACCGCATAGGGAAGCAGCTGCATCAGGGCCGCCATGCTGACCTTGGGAATCCCGAAGGCGGGCAGTCCCTTGGGAACCTCTCCCACCACAGCACCAGCCCCCATAAGGTATAAGGAGCTCTCGGAAAGAAGACGATTTCCCACCTTAAGACGCCATACCCCCTTTTCCGGCCTCAGCTCCGGAGGAATCCGGCTCTTTTCATAAAAAACCCTTCCGCCCTCCTTGTCCGGCACGGCTTTCAGCAGGTAGAGCCTGAGATTTTCCCGGATTTCATGCTGCTTTTCCATGGCCTCATCCATATCCCTGGCAAGTAGGGTCAGCTTGTGGTGCTGTTCCAGAAGCGCCACCGCATCGGCCTTGTTTTCCTCAAGTTCTTTCAGTTGCCGATTGAGAAGGGTCCGCTTTTCCCCCAATTCCCGGATTTTTTCCGTCACCCCGTTGAAGGCCAGGACCTCTTCGCGCATCTCCTCCACACGAATGCTTTCCAGGGGAACCGAGGTATCCTTCTGAAACCCCAGGCCCCAACTCAGAAGGGTTGTCACCACAACCGCAACCAGAACATTGGGGATTCTTGGATTCACACGTTTCAAAATGACCATGATGGCAATGGCAAAAAGGCCCATGGCCAGGGTGGGCCAGTGGGTATAGTGCATGGCGGCCCGGATCACCCATAAAATTGTTTCATAATGGTGTTCCGCCTTATCCACGTACACACCAAAAAGCTTGGAAAACTGGCTGGAGGCAATGATGATGGCTGCGGCATTGGTAAAACCGTTCACCACAGGATGGGAAAGAAAGTTCACAACCAACCCCAGGCGCAGCACCCCCAACAGAAACTGAAACACGCCCACGGTCAGGGAAAGCAGAATGGCATAGGCGATGAAGGCCTCACTGCCTGCTGTGGCCAAAGGCTCCAGCGAAGCGGCTGTCATCAGGGAAACCACCGCCACAGGCCCGGTCTGAAGCTGTCTGCTGGAACCAAACAGGGCCGCCACCATGGGAGGCAGAAAGGCCGCGTACAGGCCATAATAGGCGGGCATGCCCGCCAGCTGGGCATAGGCCATGGACTGGGGAATGAGAACCAGGGCCACGGTAAGCCCTGCAATGAAATCAATCTTGAATTTCTCCCGGTCATAGTCCCGGAACCACACCAGAAACGGAAAAATTTTTGTCAGCATACCGTCTTCCCTCATCTGTCACAAAGTTCACTTCGCCACAAACCACCCCTCGTTCTGCGGCACCCCTTACGAAAAGCCCCTCAACCACTCATTTCGAAAATACGTTCCGAAATGTTTCATGTTCTCATCATGTCAAAATGACTTAAACATCATATTGAAACAAAAAAATACCATCGGAGTTTATTCTCCTTTTTAAACCATAGAAAGAAAACAGAATTCCGGGCGCAAAAATTAAAATCCGCCGCACCCACTGAATTTCCTATGAAAAAGCAAAGACGCCATAGCCTATATGAAGCCTGGATTTTCTGTCAACGTAAAATACAAGAGACTTGCTTCAAAAGCTACTTTATACTAGGAATACAAAAAAGATAAAAAAAGCCATTTCATTCAGGTCTACGGAGTACGACATGCCCTTCACGCACAATGAACGTTTCCACAGCCTTCTTCCATCCCGGCAAGGCATCCCGGCTTCTGGGTATCGCCCGGAAAATATTTTTCCTGATCTTTTTTTTCACAAAAAAATGTTTTTCCAGACGCACCCGCATTTTTCCCATCGCCCTTCCCTCTGTCCCCATATCCGAACACCCCGCACAGGCGTAAATCCCAAAACGTCCCATGGAGGAAGAGGATGCTTCTGAGAAACCTCTGGCATAAAGCTGTGAACGCCATGCTCACCTTTCCGGAAGACAGCACCTCGCCACAGCGCTATGTCACCCTGAAACGCAACATCATTCTCATCATGAGCCTGGTCTGCATTGTTCCCCTGGCCCTCATGGCAGGCATCAATTATCGCCAGTACCGCAACAACGTTGAAAGTGAAATCAAGCGCCCCATCCATGTCATGGCCGAAGACACCCGCCACGCCTTTGAACTCTTCATCGAGGAACGTCTCTCCACGGTCCGCTTCATTGCCAGCGCCTATACCTACGAAGAGCTGCGAAACGAACACACCCTCCAGCGGGTCTTGCGCACCATGCGTTCCGAATTCGGGGGCTTCATTGATCTTGGACTCATCAGCAGCACAGGCATTCTCATGGCCTATGCCGGTCCCTATGACCTGCTGGGCAACGATTACTCCCAGCAACCCTCCTTTCATGAGGTTTCCGTGCGCGGGGTCTATATTTCCGATGTCTTCATGGGCTACCGTAAATTTCCCCATGTGGTCATCATCGTACAGCGCATGGCCGAAGATGGGCGCACCTGGTTTATCCGGGCCACCATCGACACAGGACGCTACGAGGCCCTCATCGCAACCATGGCCCTGCGCCCGGAATCCGACGCCTTCCTTGTCAATCATGCAGGCATTCTACAGACAAACTCCCGATTTTATGGAAAAGTCCTTGAAAAATGTCCCCTGGAGGTTCCCACAGGCATTCACAGCACCTACATCACCCAGATCCAGGACCCTCTGGGCCAGGATGTTCTGGTGGCTTTTGCGCCCGTACGCGCGGATTACACCCTCGTTATTGTCAAGCCCCTTTCCGTTCTTCTCCACAGCTTTTACGCCCTCAAAGGGGAAATGCTCGTCCTCTTCTGCGTAGGCGCCTTTGGCGTAATCCTTGCCGTTGTGGGGGTCGCTGATATGCTGGTCCTGCGAATCCGCAATGCCGATGAAAAACGATCCAGGGCCCTGCAGGAACTCCAGCATACCCAGAAACTCTCCTCCATCGGCCGACTGGCCGCAGGGGTTGCCCATGAAATCAACAATCCTCTGGCCATCATCAATGAAAAGGCCGGTCTTATGAAAGATCTGGTAGCGCTTTCCGAATCCTTTGAACGTCAGGATCGCTTTCTGGCTCTCACGGAAAACATTCTCCAGTCCGTTGAACGCTGCCAGACCATCACACATCGCCTGCTCGGTTTTGCAAAACGCATTGACGTGCAGTTTGAGGAACTCAGCATCAACAACGTCCTTCAGGATACCCTGGGCTTTCTGGAACGGGAGTCCATCTACCGCCAGATCGACATCCAGCGCGACCTGGATCCTTCCCTGCCCACCCTCGTTTCAGATAAGGGACAGCTCCAGCAGGTTTTTCTCAACCTTCTCACCAACGCCTTTGCCGCAGTGGAAAACGGGGGCTGCATCTGCATGCGCACCCGTTATGATGAAAAACGTAAAAGAATCATGGCCACCATAGAAGACAATGGCTGCGGCATGAACGATGAGGTTCAAAAACATATCTTCGATCCGTTTTTTTCCACAAAAAAAGGCAATGGTACGGGACTTGGCCTTTCCATCACCTATGGCATCATTCAGAAACTGGGGGGGGATATTCAGGTCCGCAGCCAGGCGGGCAAAGGCAGTGCCTTTACCATCGCCCTGCCGCTCCAAGGGCTGGCTGAGGCCACCAATGAAAGGACAGAACTATGAAAAAACTGAACATCCTGCTCGTGGACGATGAGCAGGAATTCGTCGTGACCCTGGCAGAAAGGCTGGAGCTCCGCGGCTACGGGGTCAGCATATCCCAGGATGGCGAGGCTGCTCTCCAGCGCTTCATCCATCAGGAATTTGACCTTGTCATCCTGGATCTTATGATGCCCGGCATGAACGGCCTCCATGTTCTGGCCCGGATCAAGGAAATCCGACCCCAGATTCCTGTTCTTCTTCTCACAGGCCACGGCTCCACGCGGGAAGGAACGGAAGGCATGCGCCTGGGGGCCTTTGATTACCTCATGAAACCCCTGCGCATCGAAGACCTGATCCACAAAATCAAACAAGCCGTTCCCCTGAAAACGGCCTGAGATCCATGGATGAAAAAATGCCTGGAGCGGAGGCCAGGGTTTTACCCCAAAAATGAAAATGGACAGCCTCTGTCCACCAAGGAACCCGACTCAGGTCTTTTAAAAATAAAAAACGATTACCGTTAAATTATGCTACATTTTTTCCCTTGAGAAACACGGAAAAAAGCCTTTTCAGTAACAAAGAAACGCTTTACATCCCAAGCCCACGCAAGGGGGTGGGCGTCCACCCAAAAACAAGCCAGAGAAAAGCGGCCCAGGGTTTTGGCCCAGACCCTGCACTGCGAATCAGGCGAATAAAAAACCACCAAGGGCCCATGCGTATATCTTGCAAGGAGTAACCCATGACCATCCTCTCCCTTTTCAGCGGACGCTATGCAGGTAGCGAATCCATCCTTGAAGCATTCCGCCAGAAAACCCACTCCCGCCTCTTCCGGGATGCGGATATTATCGCCATCTGCGCCAAGCAGCATGACATCCGGCCCACTGTTCTTGAAAAAGCCCTTTATGACAAAGCCAGCGTCTTCAACACCTTCACCCATGAAAAGGAAAGGGCTGTGGCCTGTCTCAAGGCAACCCTTGCGGACGTGCTGGAAACCGAAGCTCAGATTTTCACAGGCCACACAGCCCTGCTCTTCCCTCCTTCCGTCACCCATGTACTCCGGGTTCTCCTCATTGCCGATCAGAACTGGCGTCTGGAACAGGCCAAATCCAGGGGCATTGCTGAGAAAGAAGCCCTCAAGGAAATCCGCCAGACCGACGAAAACGCCTTTATCTGGGCCAAGCACATCTGGGACAAAAGCCCCTGGGATGCGGCACGCTACGATATGGTTCTGCCCATGGACAAAACCGCAGACCCCCTGGCCCGCATCCTCGAACAAATGGACAATCCGGCTGTTCAGATCACAGACATCAGCCGCAGGGCCATGGAGGATTTTCGCCTTGCAGCCCGCGTGGAGTTGGCCCTCGCCAGTGAAGGACACAGCGTTTCCGTCAGCGCCTCCAGCGGCAAAGTCCGGATCACCATCGAAAAAAAGGTCACCCTCCTTTCCATGCTGGAAAAGGAGCTGCAGAGAATCGCCTCTTCCGTGGAAGGAGTCCGGGAAGTGGAGACCTGCATCGGACAGAAATTCCATCAGGCGGACATCTATCGCAAATATGATTTTGACATGAGTTATAAGGTACTTCTGGTGGATGATGAGCAGGAGTTTGTGCAGACTCTCTCCGAACGGCTCCGCATGCGGGATGTGCCCAGCCATGCCGTTTACTCCGGAGAAGAAGCCCTGGGACTCCTTGAAGAGGAAACTCCGGAAGTCATGGTGCTGGATCTCAAGATGCCCGGTGTGGACGGATTTGAAATCCTCGCCAAGGTGAAAAAAACCAACCCCGACATTGAAGTCATTATCCTGACCGGCCACGGAACGGAAAACGACCGGCAGCGCTGCATGGAAATGGGGGCCTTTGCCTATCTCCAGAAACCCACAGACATCGACCTTCTCACCACTACCATGAAAAAGGCCTATGCACGGATTCGGGAAAAAAGGAATCTGTCTTTATAAACCGCATACACAAAAAAGCGGGGCTTGTCCCCCAAGGAGCCAACATGAAAATCAAAGCCTTTCTTGTGGACGACGAAGCGCCCTTTGCGGACGCCCTCGCCGAAAGACTTTCCATGCGGAACTTCGCCGTAAACGTCGCCTACAGCGGCAAAGACTGCCTGGAAACCATCACCCAAACACCCCAGGGTACAGATGTTGTGGTGCTGGACATCCAGATGCCCGGAATTTCCGGTCTGGATGTCCTCAAGGAAATCAAGAAAATCAACCCCCTCATTCAGGTGATTCTGCTTACCGGACAGGCCACCGTGGAAATTGCCATTGAGGGTATGAAACAGGGGGCCTTTGATTTTCTCATGAAACCCACAGAAACCGAAGATCTGGCCTTGAAAATCCAGGATGCCTTTGCCATCAAGGCCGCACACCAAGAGCGCATCCGCCTTGCAGAAATGCAGAACATCATTTCTCACCGGGGCTGGTAAGGTTTCTCCGCCGCCGCAGAAAAGAACCCATGGCTATAACAAATGAAAATCTGTGACAGGAGCCGGTCCGCCATCTGAAAAACGGCCCGGCCCCTGTCTTTTTCCCTCCCAGGCCTCCTCACTCCAGACCTTGCCCCAATACCACGCCCCCCTCCTCCTGATCCTTTTCTCATCCGCCCATGATGCGGCTGCGGAAAAGAAAAAAAACCGCACCCATAAGGCAGAGACCGGCCCAGAGATAATCCAGGGTGAGGCGCTCTTTTAAATAAAAAATGGAAAAAGGAACAAAAACAGAAAGAGTGATGACCTCCTGCAGAATTTTCAGCTCGCCCACCCGCATGACCTGATGGCCAATGCGGTTGGCGGGCACCTGGAAGAGATACTCAAAAAGCGCAATGCCCCAGCTGATGAGGGCTGCAATGATCCAGTGCCTGTGATTTAAGTTTTTGAGATGGGCGTACCAGGCAAAGGTCATGAAGACATTGCTGATAAGAAGAAGACCGATGGTACTCAGTGTGGGGTGCATGGCAGAATTTTCCCGAAAAGAAGTTCAAAATCTCTGGGAATGAAACACAAAGCCTTCCCAAAACAAAAAAATCTCCTGCGGCCTGAGAACCCAAGCCCAAGGAATGCCCAGAATGATTCAGAATCCGCCATTTTGTATCCGCCATGGGGCCCTTTTCCCTGAGCTGACAAACCGTATAACAAATCCCTTGACAGGCCAAGGGGCGAGGCCCAACATGGCTCCGAAAAACCGACTCGGCCTGACTCCAAGAGCCCGACCTGAGCCTGCGTGTGTGGTTTTATACCAGCATTCATGGAGGCTGATCCCATGCATTTCTCTTTGTTCCGCTATCTCACGGAACATTTTCAACCCGAAAGCCGCATCCTTTTTTCGAGAACCTATTTTCCCGACAAAATCGTTCAGGATCTTGGCGCAGGTCTCACCGTGGGCATTGTGGCCCTGCCCCTTGCCATTGCCTTTGCCATTGCATCGGGATGTTCTCCGGAACAGGGACTTTTTACCGCCATTGTGGCGGGCTTTCTCATCTCCCTTCTCGGCGGTTCCCGCTTTCAGATCGGAGGCCCGACCGGAGCCTTTGTCGCCATCATCGCAGGCATCATGGCCCAGCATGGGTATGAGGGGCTTGCCGTTGCCACGCTCCTTGCGGGGATCATTCTCTTTTTCATGGGGGTTTTTCGCTTAGGCCAGATGCTCAAGTATATCCCCTACCCCGTTACCACAGGTTTTACGGCGGGCATCGCCCTTTTTATCTTTTCAACCCAGCTCAAAGAGGCACTGGGCCTTGAAACCACCAGCCAAGGGGCAAAATTTCTCGACCGCGTTCTGCACGCCTTCAGTAACATCCAGGATACCGACCCGGAAAGCTTCGCCCTCACCCTTTTTACCCTCTTCATCATGATCCTGGTCCGCCGGAAAATGCCTAAACTCCCTTCCCACATAGCAGGCATTCTCTGCGCCACCGGGCTTTCCCTTCTGCTTCAGCTGGATGTGGCCACCATTGGCTCCCGTTTCGGGGGCATACCTGCGGGTCTTCCCCGTTTTTCCATACCCGCAAACCTCTGGGAGCTTATCCCCATCATGATTCCCAGCGCCTTTACCATTGCCCTTCTCGGCGGCATTGAATCCCTGCTCAGCGCCACCGTGGCCGATGGCATGACAGGAAAACGCCACAAACCCGATACGGAGCTTGTCGCTCAGGGTGTCGCCAATGTGGCTTCCGCCTGCTTCGGCGGTATTCCGGCAACCGGCGCCATCGCCAGAACCGCCACCAACATCCGCGCAGGTGCGCAATCTCCTGCGGCGGGCATGATCCATGCCCTGGTGCTGCTGCTCTGCATACTTTTCATCGCTCCCCTTGCCTCCCGCATTCCCATGGCCTGTCTTGCGGGGGTTCTGATCATGGTGGCCTGGGATATGGGCGAAGTCCATAAGTTCATTTCCCTGATGAAAGCACCCGCAGAAGATATCCTTGTCATGCTCACCACCTTTTCCCTTACCATCCTTGTGGACCTCACGGTGGCGGTTCAGGTCGGGGTGGTACTGGCGGCCCTGCTCTTCATGCGGCGCATGAGTACGCTGACCCACCTGAGCCTGCATCCCCCCCTGCCACCGGAAAACGGAACGCTTTCCAAGTCCCACGAAGACGCCATACAGGTTTATGAAATTGAAGGCCCCTTTTTCTTTGGTGTGGCCAACCGCTTCCTTGATGTTCTGCAGTTTCTCAATACCCCCCCCATGGTACTGATCCTGAGACTGCGGCAGGTCAAATCCATTGATGCGACAGCAGCCCATGCCCTGGACATTGCCATTGAGCGCATCCGAAAACAGAAAATCCAGGTCTTTCTTTCCGGTGTGCATCCGGATGTACGCCGGGTCATGGATCTCATGCAGATTACCCGCTCCATCGGCAAAGAAAATTTCTACCCGACCTTTGCCCAGGCCATGGCCTCTGCCATGACCCTTGTGGATGCGCAGAAAAAGGAAGAAACTTAAAGAAAATTTCTTATGACCCCGGATTCAAACAACAAAGGGAGCTGGGTTCCCTGTCGGAACACAAAACTCCCTTTTCTTTTTTTGATTTTATCCAGTTTTTTCGTTTCAGAACCCCTTAATGGCCTCTGACAAAGGGCAGAGCAAAGGTCATGGTAGCCGTATAGCTGATGCTTTCGCATTTATTCGCCATATCCCCTGTGGCGGGAAAACTGCGGCTGGCCTTCACAATCCAGGGGCCATAAAACTCTTCCAGAAGCACAACGCCCTTACCGGCCTTATCCGTCCGGGTTTTCACTTCCCTGGCATTGGCGGCAAAAAGACTGCTGGCCGCAAGCTCATAATCGGCAGCAGGCTTCCCATCCACCAGAACCTGCACTTCCAGGCTGCTTCCGGGCTGGAGACGGTTGGGATTCACCATGGGAATAATTTCCACCTTGTGACCGATGGGTTTGATGAAAGGATTTTCCGCAGGTCCGTCCAGAGGAAGGGTACGCTGGGGCAGGACAGAGACCAGGGCCTTGGCATATTTTTCATAGTAAATCTGGTGAAAATTTTCTTTTCCTTCCACAGGCCCGTAAAAGGCGGGGTTCACATGGGCGGCAAAAACCCTGGCACCCGCCGTATCCATGTCCACCCGAACAGCCCGGAAACCTTCTTTTCCCACTTCCATATCCACACGACTGCCATCGGGCTCGATGCGCTGCAAACCTCCCCAGATGTGATCGGAAATGAAATCCGCCATGGGATAGCTGTGGCCCCAGCCCACATACACCACGGTTTTGGCTCTGGGCGTGGGGGCATACTTGGCATGCTGCCACAGGGCGGGGGTGTATTCCGTCATGTTCAACCACAGATCATGACTTGCGGCCTGGGAAACCATGAGTCCAAGCCCCAGGGCAAGGCCCGCAGTCATGCGTCTCAATACTTTCTTCATCTCTTCCTCCGCTTTTAGTTAAGGCTAAAAAACCAGTATCCCCATGCCTACGCCGGGGATTTTCCTTTGTCAATTTATTTTTGGTTTGTAAAAATAAACTTTACACAAAGAAAACCTGGACCCAAAAAAGGCGGACTCCCTCCCTCCTTTCCGCCCCAGTGCCCATGCTGCCCCCCCAGAGGCCTGTTCAAGATACCCATTTTCATGGAAACCCCAGAAAAATCTCAGGCCCCAGCCCGCCTCCCTGGGGGTGTTCGGCAGGAAAAAAAACTCACCGGAGTCAGGGCACCTGCTCGGGGGGAGAGAATCCTGCCTTGTTGCTCCACTCTATCCAGGGCTCTTTTGGAGCAGGGATCGCTTATCTGTGTAAAACAAATCTTTACAATCTTAAGAAATCTTTACAATTAAAATTTTTTAGCTTTACAAAAATTTATTCTTGACTTCAGAAAACGGCCCGACTATCTCTTCCCAAAATTACAAAACACCCGGAAAAAGAGCCCCCGAAACGGGTCTGAAAAAAGAAAGCATGGCTCCCCATGGAAACACCGCAAACAAACAAGGATATTTCTCCCATGCCCCGAACCGGAAAGCCTGCGGTTTTCTTCCTCCTTTTTCTTTGTCTTCTGCTTATCCCCTTCAGCGCACCGGCAGATCCGGGCTTTCTTTTTCTGACACCCGGCCCGGAAATGCGCAGGTCTGGAGGAGGAGACAGCCAGGGCGGAGGCCATGGATCGGGCATGGGCCTTGAAAGAAAAAAGGGGGAAGAGGGAAAAACCGGGGCTGAAGGAAAGGGCCATCCCGGTGCAGGAGGGCCTCCGGCAAAGGCGGAAACCCACAGGGAGGGGGCCGGAAAAAAGGAAGACGGTAAAACGGATACGGACAAAAAGGATACGGACAAAAAGGAAAAACGGGCCGCCATGTCCCATCCTGCCCACTTCAGCCTCCTCCTTGGTACGCCTCCGGAGATCCGGGAGACAGCTCTGCCGGAACTGCTCTCAGCAGAGGCCGCCATTCTGAGGCCGGATCTTTCCGGACAGACCCTGCAGCCCAGAGAGGAAGGATCTGCCATCCGCATCCGGGATGCGGCCCTCATCCAGGGCACCTATCACCTGAAGGCCAGCCTCAAGACAGAAGACGGGGAAGCCCGAAGGTACAGGCTCTTCACCCAGGCTTCCATGCGCAACACCGGAGAAAAGGCCGATCCCCCAGCAGAAACGGGAAAAGACCGGCCCAAGAACCCTCTTCCCTGGTTTTCCATTGAGGATCTCAGCCCGGACCCAGGGGGAAATTTCGCCAAAATCCACAGAAAATACACCGGTGACACCCTTCCTTTGAAAATCCGCCTGGGAGACACTCCCCTTCCCGGTCTTCCCGTCACCCTCACCACAGGCGGAGGCTGGAGCCAGACCCGGACCACCGATGAGGCGGGAGAGGTCACCTTCACCCTCATCAAGGAAAGCTTCCATGACAGGGGAGTCCGGAAACAGCCCATAGCCTTTTACGTGACTGCGGAAATCCGGAGTACCCATCCCCTTTTCCAGAAAGAGACGGAGGAAGAACATCCCTCAGAAGGCGGTTCCGGCGGCCCTTCTTCTCCGGAAAAGGAGGAAATCCTGCGCACAGGGCTTGCCCTTTCCGTTCATCCCACACCGCTGGACTGGGAAAGCAGGGCCACGGGATTTTATGCCCTGGTTCTCGTCACCCTCACCGTGGCTCTGGGCACGGCCCTCCGCAGGCGCAGAAGAAAAGCCGGAGCATGGATATGAAAGGCCCCTTGATGAACCTCACCCCGGAATCCAGGAGAAAGAAAACGTCATGCGCATAGACCGCATCCGCCTCCTTGTGCAGGCTCTCTGCTTTGTTTTTCTCATCTATGGCGGTCTTCTTGGCCTTTCCATCGGAACGGCCATTCCCACCATGAGCTGCATCTATGCCGAAGGACGGGGAGGCTCCTGTTTTCTTTATCCTTTCCAGCGTTTTCTCTCCCTGCCCTGGAGCAGTCTTTTCGGAAGCGTGGCCGCAGCCTTTCTCATCTACCTTGGCACCTTTTTCATCTGGGCCCTGGTGTTCGGCAAAACCTTCTGCGGCTGGATCTGTCCTCTGGGCTTTCTTCAGGATCTCCTCACCAAAATCCGGGAAGCCATGGGGATCGACGGCTCCCGTTTTGCCTGGGCCACGCGGGACCGTTTTCAGTGGGTAAAATACGCCCTTCTGGTACTGCTCATTCTTTTGCCCATGGGCATCGGCAACAGCCTTTTGGGTCTGCCCCGCTTCACCCCGGATCTCGCCGTACCCTTCTGCCAGATCTGTCCGGGAAAACCCTTCATCCCCCTTTTTTACGGGGACACCAGCCACATCCTCATTGATTTTTCAAGCCTCACCAAAATCATCATGACCAGCCTCTCCATGCTCATCGCAGGGCTTTTCCTTGCGGCAGGCTTTGTGAAACGCCGCTACCTCTGCGCCTTCTGCCCCATGGCGGCGCTGCTTTCCCTCTTTGACCGCATCGGCTTTGTGGGAC
Organism: Desulfobotulus sp.; assembly: GCF_034006065.1. Taxonomy (NCBI): domain Bacteria; kingdom Pseudomonadati; phylum Thermodesulfobacteriota; class Desulfobacteria; order Desulfobacterales; family Desulfobacteraceae; genus Desulfobotulus; species Desulfobotulus sp. The sequence continues at coordinate 84,233 of NZ_JAVETM010000010.1, forward strand.
TCAGAAAAAAAGGAGAGGCCTGCACCCGCTGCGGCAACTGCTTCCGGGCCTGCCCCATGGAAATCCGGGAAATCGCCGATCTCCGGGACAGAAAACACATGGTCACCCAGGACTGCATGCTCTGCCTGCGCTGCATCGAGGTCTGTCCGGAAGACAAGGCCCTTCAGGCCACCCTCCTTGGCTTTCCCGTATTTTCCGCATCCGCCGAGGGATTTCTGAAGCGTCAGGCCCGCACCGCAGTTCTGCCGGAATCCGGAAACAAAAGCGTAAAAAACGCTGACCCCGGAACCATACCGTCAGAGCACTGACCCCTTTTTGGGATTTTAAAAAAGGCTTTTTTGAATGAAACAGACAGGGATTCAAAAATTGATCAGGATCAGAGAAAAAATGATCACCGGAAAAAAGGGGGACACCCCCCACCCCCTGAACCCCGCGGATGCGGATACGGAAGCCCGGGTGGCAAGGCGGCTTTCCCTGCATCTGGCCATGTCCGTGCGGGAAATCTTTGACGCCATTTCCTTGGAAAAAAACCGGCCCGCTTCCATGGCACCCTTTGATGCGGTTTTCAGAAATTTTGCCGACGCACCGGATCAGATCCTTCCCGCAACAGGCCGGAAAAAAATCGGTATCTACTGCATGGCCGTTCCCGAAGAGCTGATTTACGCCGCAGGCGCCCTTCCCGTGCGTCTCTGCGCGGGCAGCAGCGATGCAGCGGAAGCCGGGGAAGCCCTCTTTCCCGATGTGTCCTGCCCCATGGTCAAGGCCGCCACGGGCTTCACCCGCACAGGTGTACTCTCCATGTACCGGGACTGTGATCTTGTCATCATTCCCACCACCTGCGACTGGAAGGTCAAACTCGGGGAACTCCTTTCCCGCCATGTGCCGGTCATGATGCTCAGTGTTCCCAAACTAAAAGCTGCGGAAAGCTCCCGCAGATTCTGGTACGCGGAAATCCGCCGTCTGGTACAGGCCCTTGAAAAGGTCACCGGAAAACGCATCACCCGGAAAAGGCTGCGGACCGCCATGGGCCTTCTCCACGAAGCCCAGCAGGAATTCAGAATCTTCCAGACCCTGCGCATGGACGATCTCTGCCTGATCCGGGGCCGGGACGCAGCAGCCGTGGCCAATGCCTGGTTTTATATGGATGCGGCGGACTGGACCCATGCGGCAAGAACCCTCAATGAAGAGCTGAAAGAAAGAAAGGCCCAAAGCCTTGCCACTACCCCGCCTTCGGCCCCGAGGATTCTCCTCACGGGCTCACCTGTGGTCTTTCCCAACTGGAAGATTCCGGATCTCATCGAAAACGCGGGCGGTGCCCTGGTCTGCGATGAACTGTGCAGCTCAGGAAGGCTTCTCTGGGACATGGCCTGCATTGACGAACCCCTCTTTGAGGACATGCTGGACGCGCTGGCCGACCGGGCCGTTCTGCCCTGCACCTGCCCCGTGTTCACGGATACGGAGGATCGGAGGACGAAACTCTTCCGCATGATTCAGGACTATAAGGTGGAGGGTGTGGTTCACCATGTGCTGAAGGGCTGCCACCCCTATGACATGGAACTGCGGCCCCTTGAGGCGAAACTTGCCGCTGCGGGGGTTTCCCAGCTCAAGATCGAAACGGACTACAGCCCCGAAGATACGGAACCCCTGCGCACCCGCGTGGAAGCCTTTGTGGAAACCCTCAAAGGAAGACGGCTCCGCATGGGAAAAAGCGCATAGCCATTTTTTTGCCCCTGTATCCCCAAATAAAGGCCCTTTTGCCTTTGGAGAGGCGTACACGGGGTATCCTTGTGGGAAAGGAGAACATATGGATCTTTACCTTGGCATTGACATCGGCTCCACCACCACCAAGATCGCCCTCATGGACACCGAAGGCCTTGCGGGCAGCCGGGTGCAGCCCACGGGCGTACACTGCGGCGACACCGTGGAAAGCGCTCTGAAGGATCTTCTCCGGGAAACCGGCTTCCGTCGGGAAGACATCCGCAAAACCGTGGCCACGGGCTACGGCCGCCGCCTCATCCCCTTTGCCGACGAGGTGATCAGCGAAATCACGGCCAACGTCCGGGGCACCTCCTGGAGCTGCACGGATCTGGATACGCCCGTCCGCACCATCCTCAACATCGGCGGTCAGGACAGCAAGGTCATTGCCGTGGACACCTTCGGCGTGACGGAAAACTTCGCCATGAACGACAAGTGCGCCGCAGGTACGGGCCGCTTTCTCGAAACCGTGGCCCGGATTCTTGAAATCAACATGACGGATCTCGGCCCCCTTTCCCTTGAAGCGGAGATCCCCCTCAAGATCAACGCCACCTGCGCCGTGTTCGCAGAATCCGAAATCATCTCCCTCATCGCCCGGAAAAAAGCCCCTGCGGAAATTGCGGCGGGCGCCCATTTTGCCATCGCAAGGCGGCTTTCCCGCATGGCCCGGCGGGTAGGCGTCACGGAACCCGTGGCCTTTGACGGCGGCCCCGCCCTGAACGCGGGCCTTGTGAAGGCCATTGAGGATGAGCTGGCCGTGGCCATCCATGTTCCGGCCTGGCCCCAGATCACGACAGCCATCGGCGCGGCCCTTCTGGCCCGGGATGCCCACATGGCGGCGGCCGCATGAGTGCGCTTCCCGAACTTCCCCTGGCCCTTCCCGCCCTCTTTCTTGCGGGGCTGGCCTTTGGTCTTGGCATCTGCAGCACCTCCTGCCTGCCTCTGGTGGGTACCTGCATTCTGGGAAACAGCCGGAAAGCGGGCGACGGATTCTGGGCCCTCGCAAGCTTTGCCTGCGGAAGGCTCTTGACCGCAGGCCTTCTCGGCGGACTCTGCGGCGGCTTAGGGCAGGCGGCCATGGCCTGGCTGAAAACCCCGTCCATGACCCTGGCTTCGGGATTTTTCACACTGATGGCGGGCCTTTTTCTGCTGTTCCGGCCCCGCTGCGGCGAATGCGCCAGCCGGAAAAGGGCGGGAACTCCGCCCCTTTTTCTGGGCCTTGCCAGTCCTCTGGTTCCCTGCCTGCCCTATGCCGCCATGATGGCAGCGGCAGCCGCTTCGGGATCTTTTCTGAAGGGCGGGGCCGTGGCCCTTGTCTTTACTTTGGGGACCACCCTTTCCCCCCTCATCCTCGCCTGCCTTGCCATGGGCTGGCTGGGGGCGGGCATGGCGCAGAAACTCCCCTCCCAGATTCAGGGCTTTTCCAGGGCCTCAGGGCTGGTGGTGGCGGTTTTCGGCATCAAAACCCTCTGGCTGGGCCTTGCCCTGGCTTAAGTGCAGGAGTGGGGAGCAGATCCTCCCTTGCAGGGGCAGGCCCCTATGCCTGCCCTACCTCCTCCTTTATGGCGTTGAGACTGGTTGTGGGTATTGTCCTTAAAGACTTTAAGGTCGTTAAGGAAAGTGAGGGCAAAAGGGCATTCTTCGCCCTTGTTTTTCGTTAAAACAAAAAATCTGTAAAAAATATTAAAAAATCAGTCCGGATAAAATCAACCCCGTCACCCGCAAACAAGGAGATGTTCCATGTCGTACCGAAGCATGAAAAAGCCCTTTTTTCTTTTTCTCACCGCAGGTCTTCTCACCCTGCCTGGCCAGGCCAGTCAGATGCCGGAAAGTGAGCTGGAGCAGATGGTCATCAGCGCCAGCCGCACGGAACAGATGGTGCAGGACGCCGTAAGTCAGGTGCATGTCATCACCGCAGCGGACATCCAGGCCCGGCAGATCCACAACATCCAGGATCTGCTGCGGGAGATTCCCGGAGTCCGCATCACGGAAAACACCGGATCCTGGGGCAACGGCGGCAATGTACAGCTCATGGGTATGAATGCGGATCAAAGCCTTATTCTGCTGGATGGTCAACGCATCACCGGTGGACACGGCAGTGTGGACATCTCCTCCATTCCCGTGGAAAGCATTGAGCGCATCGAAATCGTCAAAGGCCCAGGCTCCGCCCTGTACGGCTCCGACGCCATGGCCGGTGTGGTGCACATCATCACCCGCAAGGCAAAGGAAGGCCAGCATCTGCGCATGGGCGCAAGTGCAGGCAGTCGCAACCGGGTACTCGCCACCACAGGTCTTGATACGGGAAATGAGCGCATGGGGATGCGCCTGGACTATACCCACAAGTATACCTCCGGCGTGGATCGGGACACGGACAGGGTCAACAGCAACGCCCTTTCCGCAAGCCTGCACTACCAGCCTGTGGAAAGCACCACCTTGAGGCTTCAGCCCTTCTTTTCCCGCCAGAAAAACATGGTGGAGGGCGAAGCCGATCGCATTCAGGAGCGCACCAGTCTCAACGCCACAGCGGAAGTCCGGCCCGACGCCCTCTCCCGCATCCAGGCCAGGGCCAGCTATTTTTCCCATGATCACAGAAAGGTGGACAAAACCTTTGATTCCGTCTCCACTCTCCAGGAATTCGAAGCAGGCTATTCCCGTATCCTGGGGCGTCACACCCTGAGCACAGGTTATGCCTATTCCGGTGAGTCCGTGGATGACAAACAAAAAGCCTACACCAAAGACTCCCAGGATACCCACGGGGTCTATCTTCAGGATGAAATTGATTTCGGCCGCCTTGCCCTCACCCTGGGCGGACGCCTGGATCACCACGACGAATGGGGAACAGAAACCCATCCCAGGGCAGGCCTTCTTTTCCGCGCCACAGACAATCTGCGCTTCCGGGCCTCCGCAGGTACCTCCTTCATGGCCCCCACCCTTTTGAAACTCTACGCCGATGGCTGGAAAATGGGCCCCTGGACCATGAAGGCCAACCCGGATCTCAAACCCGAAAAAGCCACCTCCTATCAGGCAGGCATGGATTTTCAGGCCCTTCCCACCCTCCTTCTCCGGGCGGCCTTCTTCCGCAACGAAATTGATGATCTCATCGAAACCACCCGCGATGGCCGCACCATGAGCTATCGCAACGTCAGCGAAGCCCTCACCCAGGGCATTGAAACCACCCTCACCTGGAAACCCCTGCGCACCTTCAGCGCCACCCTGGGGTACACCTGGACGGAAACAGAAAACAAACAGACAGGCAAAAGCCTTCTCGACCGTCCCGAACATAAGGCCACCCTGGATCTTGACTACCACCTTGCAAGACCCGACCTCCGCTTCCGCCTCACCACCGCCTGGATCGGAGAACGGGAATTTGAGGAAGACAGCCTGCGCAAGACCCGCGACGCTTACACCCAGGTGGATCTTGCCGTCACCCACAGGCTCACGGCCAACATGGAACTTTTCACCCGCCTTGAAAACCTCACCAATGAAAAGAACGTGGGCGATGAGCCGGACATCGATGGCACCGAGTGGCTTGTGGGGATGAACATGAAATTCTGAAAACGATTTGAGCTTCTCCCGCACCCCGAAATCCCACCCGGCGAAAAAGCCCGGGAGATTTCAGAAGTTTCAAGTATTTCATGCGCTCTTACCCGCCGGAACAGCACAAACAAACAGCCTGTCAGGAAGGCCATGCTTCCTGACAGGCTGTTTGTTTATTCACCATTTTTCCATACAAAATGTTGGGTGATGCAAGGGAGGCTTATGCAAAGGCAATACCGGGCTCTCTTAAATCAGGTAACACAGAAGGCTCCG
>NZ_JAVETM010000112.1:0-2936 GCF_034006065.1 Desulfobotulus sp.
CTGCCGGTGAAAGCCCTGGACGCCTTTGAGGAAGAGGATTTTTCAGGCTCTGAGCCTGCGCCGGATACGGCCTATGAGCGGGATCAGATGACCCCTGCGGCGGGCATGGCCCTTGCCTCGGAAAAGACGCCCAACCTTCTTTTCACCTGGAAGGAAAGGCGGGAGGCCCGCAGGAACCGCCGTCTGACACTGGGTGTGAGTCTTGTGGGATTGCTGGTTTTTGCCCTTCTTTTTGGTTTCAGCATGTTTGAAAAGGGCAGGCTGGAAAGTCAGGTGGCGAGAAACCGCACCCTGGAAGCACAGTTGGGGGGCTTTAGTGCAAGCCTTGATCCGGAAATGGTGGCCGCACTCCAGAAGAACCTTGAAAACAGAAGGGAAGATCTGCGTAAGCGGGCAGAGCGCTTCGGGCCGGTGGCCCTGGTGGGAGAGGTGCTGCGAAGAACGCCGGAGTCCATTCTCCTGGAGCGGGTTTACTGGGAAAGAAGGACGGAAACCCCAAAAAGTGGTGCTGCGGCCTGTGTGGAGATTGATGGCCGCATCCTGCGCAAAGGGGAAGGTCCGGCTCCGGAAAGCCTGCTTGCAACCTATGGGCTGGACTTAAGTCAGGCGTCTTTTTTCCTGGGAACCCGTGTGCGCAGGCAGGGCATGGGCGAGGGCGGCTCTGTGCTGACCTTTGGGCTGAGTGTGGACTGCCATGGAGATTTTAAGCCATGAAAGAAAGTTTCCGGGTATCCAGAACCAACATCATCCTGCTTTGCACCCTGACCTTAGGCCTGACCCTTTACGCCTTTTCAGGAATTTATCTGACCATGCGACGGGTGCAGGAAGCCCGTGCCGAAGGCCAGCGCCTGGAAGACAGGCTGCGGGTGCAGGAAATTCTGAGCCCTGCCTATGCAGGACTGATGCGGCGTCTTTCAGAAAAAGACACCTCCCTTTCCCTTGCGCTTCCGACCTTCACTGCCCTTTCCGGGGATCTGCTGGGCAATCTGTGGGGGATTTTTGCAGACCCTGCCCGGCGTGCGGGCGTGACCCTGAAGGATGTGCTGCCCGATGCGAACGCCTATGATCCCAGGTCAGGTTTTTTGTTTGTGAACCTGAGTGTGGAAGGCAGGCCTTCGGATTTTCATGGCTTTCTTGTGAGCCTTGGGGAAATGCCCTTTGTGGAGCGTTTTATTTCCATTGAGGTGCTGAGCGGAGGGCCGGTGCGGGAGATGCGGGTGCGCGTGCAGGTGCGGATGCAACCTGGGGGAGGACGACGCTCATGAATATGCGGGAAAAGATCCTTCTTGGGGCTGTGGTGCTTGCCCTTTTCTATGCGGGCTATGAGTGGGGGTTTAAAAAAGCAGCGAAGGAAGGCTGGACCTCGGGCGTGGCTGCGGCGGAAAAGGTGCTGGCCGGTATGGCTGCACAGGCGGGCGAGGTGGAAAAAGAGGGCCTTTACGCAGGACTTCTGGATGCGGCGGTGAAGCCCTGGCCGGAAGATGCCTTTTTTCGGGCGCCTGCGGGTGAGGAAGATGTGAAAAGGGAAGCGCTTGCTCCGGAAATCATGAAAACCCCGGAATGGGTGTACATGGGATATATGGCTCTTGGAAATCTGCGCATTGCCGTGATTTCCGGTGTGGAATACGCCAAGGGGGAAGTGCTGGTGGGGCAGGAGGCGCTGCGGGTGGCAGCCATAGAAGAGGAACGGGTGGTGCTGGCCGGGCCACAGGGTCAGAAGGTGATTCTGGAACGCATGGGAGGGGAGACGTGGTGATGGGTAAGGGCGTGAAAGGTTTCCGGTCCGGCATGCGGTTTCTGGCTTTGGGTCTGGGCCTCCTGCTGTTGGCAGGCTGCATGGGGCGGGAGGCGGAGAAAAAGGGGGACGTCTTCATGGACCCCTGGCGGGCCAGGGCCGAGGTTTCCCAGGGCTATTCCCCCACCGCAGGCACAACGGTGGTGCAGTATCCGGAGTTTTCCGATGAGCCTGTCAAAACCTTCATCGGAGAGGAAGGGCCTGCGGATGCACCGCAGGCGGATTTTCCCGTAACCCCTGTGACGCTCCGCATGCAGGATGTGGACATTTCCGTTTTGCTGCGGGCGCTGTGCCGCAGTGTGGAACGCAATGTGGTGATGAGTCCCGGTGTGGAGGGAAAAGCCAGCCTTAATATTGTGAATGCGCCCTGGCGGGAGGTGTTCATCAGCCTTCTGAACGCCCATGATCTGACCTTTGTGGAAGAGGGCAGCATGCTCCGCATTCTGACCCGGGAGGAGCGGGCAAAACAGCTTGCCTCCCAGCGCAGGGTGCAGGTGGCCGAACCCCTTGTGACCGCAGTGATCCATGTGGATTATGCGGATCCCGAAGGGCTTGCCTCCAATCTGCAGCAGTTTCTGAAAAGTCGCAAAGAACCGGGCAAGGCCGGGGAGAGCAGTTCGGACGCGGACGGTTCTGCGGTGATGGTGGATAAGAACACCCGTTCTCTCATGATTCAGGCCACCCGGGGAGATCTCGAACGAATTCTGAAGCTCATCAAGCACCTGGATCGGCCAACGCCCCAGATTTTTCTTGAGGCTCACATTGTGGAAGCCACACGGGATACGGCCCGCGAGCTGGGTATCCAGTGGGGCGGGGTGTACAAGGGCGGAGGCAACCACTGGGTGACCGGGGGCAACCAGGCCTTGCGTTCCTTTGATCTCACCAATCCGTCTTCGGTGAACCCTTCCACGGGTAATGTGGTGAATTTTCCAGCCGACATCAGTGATGGCGGTTTTTCCTTGGGCTTTATCTCCGAATACCTGGGCACAAGCATTCTTTCTGTGCAGCTTTCCGCCCTGGAAAAGGAGGGAAAGCTGAACATCCTTTCAAGGCCGTCCATTACCACCCTCAACAACCAGAAGGCGGTGATAGAGTCGGGCAGGGAGGTGCCTTACCAGACCGTGGAAGACGGAGAGGTGAA
>NZ_JAVETM010000113.1:0-2920 GCF_034006065.1 Desulfobotulus sp.
CATTAAGGAAAGAGAGGGAAAAAGAGCATTTAGACACCCTCAAAACTACATTTTTGCAACTCAACAGGCTTGATAAAAATTGCGGGTAAAGCCCAGCCCACTGGGAGAGGGGCCGGGGGTGAGGGCAAAAGGGCCGCTGAAACTCTTTCGGAATATGTCACTCACCAACAGGCTGTCTTATGCTGGAACCATGCTGCTGAAATTAAAGCCATGCTGAACAGTTACCACAAAAACTCTGTATGCCTGCACACAGACTTCCCATCCGCAGCCCGTACAGCAAAGGGGGACTTATGCCGAACCAAGGTTTTTCCATACTGGAACAAAGAAAAAACGCCATCCATAAAACAGGTGAGGCTCCCTGCACCCTGAGCTGCGACACCAAAAGCCTTGCAGGCTCCGTCAGCCAGCGGGCCTGCGTCTTCTGCGGCTCCAGGGTGGTGCTCTACCCCATTGCCGATGCCCTGCATCTCGTCCACGGCCCCATCGGCTGCGCCGCCTACACCTGGGACATCCGGGGTGCCCTCTCTTCCGGGCCGGAGCTGCACCGCTTAAGCTTTTCCACCGACCTCAAGGAAAAGGATGTGATCTTCGGAGGCGAAAAAAAGCTGGAGGCCGCCCTCCTCCACCTCATTGAAAAATACGCGCCCAAAGCCGCCTTTGTGTACAGCACCTGCATCATCGGCATCATTGGCGACGATGTGGGGGCTGTCTGCCGCAAGGTGGAAGCTAAAATGGGCATTCCCGTACGGCCCGTGCATTCCGAAGGTTTCAAGGGCACCAAAAAGGACGGGTACAAGGCCGCCTGCACCGCCCTCTTCTCCCTGTTTGATCAAAAAGCCCTGCCCGCATCCCGCCCCCTTTCCATCAATATTCTGGGGGAATTCAACATCGGCGGCGAAGCCTGGATCATCAAAGACTATTACCGCCGCATGGGCATTGATGTGGTTTCCGTCATGACCGGAGACAGCCGGGTGGAGGAAATCATGAAGGCACCGGAGGCAAAGCTCAATGTGGTGCAGTGCTCCGGCTCCATGACCGGCCTTGCCAGAGACATGGAAAAGGCCTTTGGCATTCCCTTCATCCGGGTGTCCTATTTCGGTATCGAGGATGTGGCCAAAGCCCTTTACGATGTGGCTTCCTTTTTTGAAGAGAGGGATCTCATGGAGCGTACCAAGGATCTGGTGCGGGAGGAAATCCGGGCCATCCTGCCGGAGATCCAGCGCTATAAAATGGATCTTCAGGGGAAAAAGGCCGCCCTCTATGTGGGCGGGGCCTTCAAGGCCTTTTCCCTCATCCGGGCACTGGATGCTTTGGGCATGGAAGTGGTCATGGCGGGTACCCAGACGGGAGCCGGGGACGAATATGAGGAACTTGCCCGGATCTGCAAACCCGGCACCCTCATTGTGGACGATGCCAACCCTCTGGAGCTTTCCGCCTGCGTCGTGGAAAAGGGAGCCGATCTTTTCATCGGCGGGGTAAAGGAAAGGCCCATTGCCTTCAAGCTTGGCCTTGGCTTCTGCGACCACAACCACGAACGGAAAATCCCGCTGGCGGGCTTTGAGGGCATGGTGAACTTTGCAAGGGAAGTGCACGCCACCGTAACCAGCCCCGTGTTCCGTTTTTTTGACCGCAAGGCCCGCATATAAAAGGAGGCACCATGTTCCATTCCGAAGAAATCATGAAACCCGTCACGGAAAACGCATGCAGCCTCTGCGCTCCCCTTGGGGCGGCTCTGGCCTTCAAGGGTGTGGAAGGCTGCGTTCCCCTGCTCCACGGCTCCCAGGGCTGTGCCACCTACATCCGCCGCTACATGATCAGCCATTTCAAAGAACCCGTGGACATCGCCTCCTCCAATTTTCATGAAGACACGGCCATCTTCGGCGGCGGGGCCAACCTGCGCATGGCCATCAACAACATCCTGCGCCAGTACAGACCTAAAATCATTGGCATTGCCTCCACCTGCCTTTCAGAAACCATTGGTGACGATGTGCCCATGATGCTGAAGGAAATCCGGAAAGCCAACCCGGACTATCCGCCCCTCATCTTTGCCTCTACCCCCAGTTACAGCGGCAGCCATGAGGAAGGCTACTGGAAAAGCCTTTCCGCCCTCGTGGATCAGCTTCTTCCGGAAGGCCCTTCGAACATGGCCGGAAAGCGGGAAGAGCTTCTGCCCCTTTTCACCGCCGCACTCTCCCCGGCGGATCAGCGCCATCTCAAGGATCTTGTGGGTCTCATGGGCCTTTTTCCCTGCCTTGTGCCGGACAGCTCAGAGACCCTCGATGGCGGCAAGTGGGAGGAATACGAGACCCTGCCCCGTGGCGGTGTATCGCTAGAGAGTTTGCAGAACATGATCGAGGCGAAAGCGGGCCTGCATCTGGGGGCCGCATCCGCCTTGCGGGAGATCTCGCCCTTAAAAATCCTTGGCAGAAAATCCGGCCTTGCACCGCATTTTCAGGGGCTTCCCGTGGGCATACGGGCCACGGACCGCTTCCTTGCCCTTCTTCAGGATCTCAGCGGGCAGGCCATTCCCAAAATGCTGCTGGAAGAGCGCTCCCGGCTCATCGATGCCTATGTGGACAGTCATAAAATTCTCTCCGGTCTCAAGGCCATGGTCTTCGGGGATGAAGATCTGGTGGCAGGCCTTGTACCCTTTCTTGCGGAAATCGGCGTCAAAACCCTTGTGGCCGCATCGGGAAGCCGCTCTGGTCAATTGAAAAAATCCCTGGAAAGTCTTCTTTCTGAAGATGAACAGACGGGAATGAAGGTGGTGGAAGGTGCCGATTATGCCACCCTAGAAAAGCTTGCCGAAGAAAATCCGCCGGACTTTTTCATGGGTTCCAGCAAAGGCTACGCCATGGCGAGAAAAACAAAAACGCCCCTTATCCGTGTGGGGTTTCCCATCCACGACCGTGTGGGCGGC